>NZ_QLJK01000139.1:0-540 GCF_003950715.1 Sphingomonas sp. S-NIH.Pt3_0716
ACCGGCACGAACGAAATAACAACAGACGTAGCCAGCACGGCCCTGTCTCCGGGGGGGCGACATCATCTCGGAACGAAGGGGCGCAATCATCTCGGAAACGAGGGGCGGCTTCATCGGAATCGGCAACCGTTCCTTGAACGGTCGGATGCCAGGTGGAAGGACCCCTCTCTGCAAGTGCCGTGAGGGCGCGAAAGCGACCCTGTAGATAATGTTCGGGCCTTCCACCTGGGTGCGTATCTCGTTCTAAGGACGGTGAGGACCACGGCCGCTTCGGCGCCGCTGGATCCTGTGTTTGCTATGGCAGGGAGCGATCCCGTTGACGGTGGAAGCCATCTGGCTCAGAATGCATGCCTCGCCGCTCAATGTCGGCGCATAGAGATCTGTTGACCAAATCTCGCTTTCCTTCGTGACCCAGGACGTTATCGGATCGTATATGCGCTGGTGGCCCACGCGAGATGAACAGGTCAGCCAGCGCCGCCAGCACATCCTCGTGTTTGAGCTGCCGGGCAACGATGAGTGCCAGGCATTCCCTGCTGGCCT
>NZ_QLJK01000140.1:0-535 GCF_003950715.1 Sphingomonas sp. S-NIH.Pt3_0716
TTCCTGACCCAGTATTTCCGCCCTCATCGCAATCCCCGATCAAGAGACGTCGTTAGCGACGTCGCTATGACCGTCTCTTAAGAAATTATCGCTCCATTAGGCAGGCGGTCCCAATCGGACGGTTACGCACCAACTGATCCTCGTTCAGCTTCTCCGACCGTTTTCCGAATGTCGTCCGGGTGATCTGGTCGATGATATGCTGCATCCGAGCTTCACGCTCGAGGCCGGCTAGGACCATCGCCTTGAGAATGGCGACATCGTCAGGAAGGTCGGCTGCAGTGGCGGACATGCCCTATTTCTGGCAGTTTCTGGACGGCCCGCAATGGCATTTCGATCAGGGGAATCAGGCATGCGACCTATCGTGTCGTCACCGGAGCCTGAGCGCGCGGCGTGTGCATTTTCGACCACTGCAGCCCTTCGAACAAGGCTGACGCCTGTGATGCCGACAGCCGCATCACGCCATCCTGTGCCCGTGGCCAATGGAAGCCCCCCGTCTGCAAAACCTTGCTCACGAGCACCAGGCCGCTGCCATCCC
>NZ_QLJK01000141.1:0-531 GCF_003950715.1 Sphingomonas sp. S-NIH.Pt3_0716
AGGACAAGACCACCGATGAAATAGCTGGCCCCGCCAACCAGCAGCATGAGGACACCGCCCAGTTGCTGGTCGATCAGCGGGTCCATGCCGGCCAGATGATGATGATCCGCCGCCGCGTAGAGAGGCCGTGGCGCCAGGCCGATCAGGACACCAAGCAACGTCATGTGCATCGATGTCAGCAGCAAGGCACCGATGCCAGCGGCCCGATGATCGGCGCGGAGCACCGATGACCAGAGCAGCAGACCTACGCCAAGGAAACTGACCTGCTCGAGCCCCAGCACTGGCAAGGACGTCATTGTCGCCGCGCGAAGGGCCGGCAGGTGCCAGAGCCAGACCGTGACAAGTTCCACCAGCATCATCGCCATAGGGGTTATAAGGCCGGGCCAGAGACGCGCAGGATCAAGCCGCCCTTGCGACAGGCCAAGGGCAAGAAAAGGCGCTGCAATCGCCACGGCAATCATATGGCCTGCCATATGACCAACCATGCCAAGCGGCAGCACAGCCAGGATCCACCCCGTCGGGACCAGCGCC
>NZ_QLJK01000142.1:0-531 GCF_003950715.1 Sphingomonas sp. S-NIH.Pt3_0716
AGGACAAGACCACCGATGAAATAGCTGGCCCCGCCAACCAGCAGCATGAGGACACCGCCCAGTTGCTGGTCGATCAGCGGGTCCATGCCGGCCAGATGATGATGATCCGCCGCCGCGTAGAGAGGCCTTGGCGCCAGGCCGATCAGGACACCAAGCAACGTCATGTGCATCGATGTCAGCAGCAGGGCACCGATGCCAGCGGCCCGATGATCGGCGCGGAGCACCGATGACCAGAGCAGCAGACCTGCTCCAAGGAAACTGACCTGCTCGAGCCCCAGCATTGGTAAGGACGTCATTGTCGCCGCACGAAGGGCCGGCAGGTGCCAGAGCCAGACCGTGACAAGTTCCACCAGCATCATCGCCATCGGGCTTGTGAGGCCGGGCCAGAGACGCGCAGGATCAAACCGCCCTTGCGACAGGCCAAGGGCAAGAAAAGGCGCTGCAATCGCCACGGCAATCATATGGCCTGCCATATGACCAACCATGCCAAGCGGCAGCACAGCCAGGATCCACCCCGTCGGGACCAGCGCC
>NZ_QLJK01000143.1:0-528 GCF_003950715.1 Sphingomonas sp. S-NIH.Pt3_0716
CTGTTCCTCCGCCCCGACGGTTTCGCCGGCATCCGCCCCCGTTTGTTCCATCCGGCCAGTCTATCAATGCCGCTTTCGAAGAAACAGTGTTTTCTTGGGGTGTCCGGCGTCAGGCGTGAAAAAGCCATCGGAAGCGGGCGGATGGGACTTTACCGAATGTACGGTACGGCCTAGACCTCTGGCAAACATACGTTGGAGAGACGCCCCATGGACTTCACCCTGAGCGAGCGGGAAACCTATTTCCGCGACCGCGTCCGCCAGTTCATCGATTCGGAAATCCGCCCCCGCCAGGCCGAACATGACGCGCAGGAACATGAGGGCGAGCGCTGGAAGGTGATCCCCGTCATCGAAGAGTGCAAGGCGAAGGCGAAGGCCGCGGGCCTGTGGAATTTCTTCATGCCGCCCAACTCGGGCCAGACCCATGTCGACGATACGTTCGCGTTTGAAGGCACGCAGCTCACCAACCTCGAATACGCCTTGTGCGCCGAGGAAATGGGCAGGATCGGCTGGGCGTCGGAGGTGTTCAAA
>NZ_QLJK01000144.1:0-533 GCF_003950715.1 Sphingomonas sp. S-NIH.Pt3_0716
CGCCCGTGCTGTCCCAGGCTCCCTTCGCGCCCGTTCCTTCTTTTGGCCCGCTGCGGCCGCGGCCTGCTCGGCCAAGGCTTCCAGTTCAGCGCGGGCAACATCGAGATCGTCGAGGCCCAGCACCAACTGATCCTCGTTCAGCTTCTCCGACCGTTTTCCGAATGTCGTCCGGGTGATCTGGTCGATGATATGCTGCATCCGAGCTTCACGCTCGAGGCCGGCTAGGACCATCGCCTTGAGAATGGCGACATCGTCAGGAAGGTCGGCTGCAGTGGCGGACATGCCCTATTTCTGGCAGTTTCTGGACGGCCCGCAATGGCATTTCGATCAGGGGAATCAGGCATGCGACCTATCGTGTCGTCACCGGAGCCTGAGCGCGCGGCGTGTGCATTTTCGACCACTGCAGCCCTTCGAACAAGGCTGACGCCTGTGATGCCGACAGCCGCATCACGCCATCCTGTGCCCGTGGCCAATGGAAGCCCCCCGTCTGCAAAACCTTGCTCACGAGCACCAGGCCGCTGCCATCCCATCCC
>NZ_QLJK01000145.1:0-523 GCF_003950715.1 Sphingomonas sp. S-NIH.Pt3_0716
GTTCCCGATGTATCGATGCCGTCGGTGATCGAGCGGAGACCGATCTGTTTGCCTTCGAGCTCAGCGGCAAGGTCGACCAATCCCTTCATCGTGCGACCCAAGCGATCCAGCTTCCAGACCACGATAACATCGCCAGGGCGCGCATAATCGATCGCCTCTGCAAGGCCAGGACGGTTCACCCTCGCCCCGCTGGCCTTGTCAGAAAACTGACGCTCGCAGCCGGCGCGTTGCAGGGCTTCGATCTGCGGCGTCAAATCCTGGTCGGCCGTCGACACTCTCGCGTATCCAATCAACATGCGGTTTTCTCAAAACTCATCGACAAGACCCTGCAAAGCTGGTTACTAACGAACATGGGTTTTGAACAGTCTGCATTTTGGAGGCGATCCTTGGAAACGATGTCGTTTTCAGAAGACGGCTGCACTGAACGTCAGAAGCCGACTGCACTATAGCAGCGGAGGGGTTGGATCCATCAGGCAACGACGGGCTGCTGCCGGCCATCAGCGGACGCAGGGAGGACTTTCCG
>NZ_QLJK01000016.1:0-124561 GCF_003950715.1 Sphingomonas sp. S-NIH.Pt3_0716
TCGTGGGCTGCACCAAGCTGGCGAGCGAGCCGGCGTCGGTCTGTGCGCCCGGCGGGGCGCGCAACCCCTATACGATCGGGTCGAACATCCTGATTTCGGCGCTGGCGCCCAATGGCCGCATCACCGCCTCCAGCGTGGCGGGCAATCCCTATGTCGGGCAGGTCATCAATAATGACGGCACGACCCGCCCGTTCAACACCGGCACGGCGGTCGGCACCACCGGCTTCCAGTCGGGCGGCGACGGTTACCAGATCCCGACCACCGGCGCGGCGGTCATCCCGCTGACCACCTATCAGGCGTTCGGTCGTCTGAGCTATGACCTGACCGACGATATCAACGCCTTCGTCCAGGGTAGCTGGTCACGCTCGGACCTGGAATATTCGACCCAGGTGAATGCGCTGGTTCCCGCGTCGCAGGGCGTCACCATCTACAAGGGCAATCCCTATCTGTCGTCCGCGCTGAATTCGGCGCTGACGTCCGCGACGGACAGCTACACGGTCGGCCAATATGATGCCGGCCAGCCGACCGCCATCGCCAAGGAGCGGACCGATTACTGGATGGTCAATGCCGGCTTCACCGGCAAGCTGGGCGGGCTGGACTGGAGCGCCACCTACTCGCATGGCGACTCCAAGCACATCCTGGCCAATTCCGGCCTTTATGACAGCAAGAAGCTCTATGCGGCGGCCGACGCGGTGGTCGATCCCAGCACCGGCCAGATCACCTGCCGGGTGCTGCTCGATCCGACCTATGCCAGCCAATATGCGGGCTGCAAGCCGATCGACGTGCTGCATGGCGATCCGTCCAAGTCGACACCGGAAGGCTATGCCTATGCCACCGGCACATCGCGCTACCGCGCGAGCATCCGGCAGGACAGCTTTGCGGTGAACCTCAGTGGCAGCCTGTTCGACCTGCCGGCCGGGCCGGTCGACTTCGCGGTCGGCGCGGAATATCGCAAGCAGACGCTGAACCTCACCAGCAATGCCGATCCCTCGCTGCTCGACACGGCGGCCGAGCGCAGCGCCTATTTCGCCGGCCTGCGCGGGGTGCCGGCCACCACCAACTTCTACTGGCTGACCAATGTGGGCACGGCGCATGGCAGCCTGAACGTCAAGGAAGCCTATGCCGAACTGGCGGTGCCGATCCTGAAGGACAAGCCCTTCTTCCGGGAACTGAGCATCAACGGCGCGGGCCGCATCACCGACTATTCGACGTCGGGTACGGTCGAGACCTGGAAGGTTGGCGCAACCTGGAAGCCGGTCGATGACCTGCTGCTGCGTGCCACCCTGTCGCGTGACATCCGTGCGCCCAACCTGTTCGAACTTTATTCGGGGGCGCAGAGTGGCATCGGCATCGTCAATGATCTGCAGACCGCCGATGGCAGCTATGGCACCGGCCTCAACCAGAATGTGAACACGGTCACCAGCGGCAACGCCAATCTGAAGCCGGAAAAGGCCAAGACGCTGACGATCGGCGGCGTGCTGACGCCATCCTTCTTCCCCGGCTTCTCGCTGTCGGTCGACTATTACAAGATCAAGGTCACCGGCCTGATCGACACGCTTTCGTCGCAGCAGATCATCACCAACTGCTATAATGCGGGCGGATCGGGCGTGGCCGAATGCGGCCTGATCGATCGGGCGACGCCGACCAGCCTGCCCTCGCTGGTGCATATCGTGCCGGCCAACATCGCCTTCCTGAAGACCGCCGGCATCGATTTCGACGCCAGCTATCGCACGGCGCTGGGCGACGGGGCGCTCAGCCTGCGCCTCTACATGAACTATCTCGACAAGTTCGATGCCCAGCAATATGCGGGCGCGCCGATCGCCCATTATGCGGGCGTCAGCGTGGTCGGCAGCAACCCGGCCGGCTTCCCGCGCTGGCGCGGCAATTTCTCGATCGATTACAGCAACGGGCCGTTCGGCATCACCCTGTCCGAACAATATATTCACAAGATGCGGCTGGATATTCCCGGCGGGCCGGTGCCGATCGAGTTTGTCGACGATAAGGTGAAGGCGGTCTGGTATACCGACCTGGCCATGCGCTTCACCGTGCCCCAGGGGAATGGCAATTTCGAGCTGTTCGCCAACGTCAACAACCTGTTCGACAAGCAGCCGCCGATCATTCCGGGCACCGTGCCGGGGGTGAACCTGCCCACCAATATCGCGGTCTACGACTTCATCGGCCGGGCCTTCACGGCGGGCGTCCGCTTCAAATTCTGATAAAAGCCGAAGAGCCATTCGGGGCGAGCCGCTGGAGGCCGGATCATCCGGTTTCCAGCGGCTTTTTCGTGTCGATGGGGTTGGCCAGCCGACTTGGAGATACCGGCGCCAAATAGCCGCAAAAGCGCCCAATGGCGGATCTGCGGTCGTCGCCTTTCACCGTCCTGTTCGGGTCGTTTGACGCTTGGGTTGAGTAGGAGGTGCTGCCTGGCATTGAGAGCGGGGCGCTGGATCGGCGCGATATGGTGGCGGTCGTTGCTGCTCTCCGTGCATGGGAAGCTGACGGGACATGGAGGCAAATGGGATCGCAAGTCGGGGAGATGTTCAGTCGGACTTCTTTGCTGAATAAGCGAACGCTGTGGAATATTTATTCCGCCATAGTTCGTCCTGCATCTGAACGACGATCATTCGCTGCCGAGCCTGTGCAAGTAGCTCTTCAACCTTGTCGTCTGGAACGAATATCCAATGAGATTTCGCTGGCTCGATTGTAACTGGGCATCGATCCTCCAATCCAAAATTAGATAGTGAGCTATGGCACCAGCCGATCCGGATAGGCAAACGTCTATACCGGACCATGTGTTTTATGCGTTCCCAAAGCGTGGTTCTGCGCCACGGATAAACGAATGAAACATTTGTGATGTGGGCAGCACTTGCTGACGGGTTCTGGATCGAAATCCCTAAGCCACCTGTTGTTTTGCCCTCAACCGTTTCCACAGCAAAGGTCAGTCGAACTTTGACTCTCGGAGACGCTTGCCTTGCGTTCCAAAGGAACACCATTGTCGATAGCACTGCGCCGTATATTGCAAGATAGTCGGTCAGCTTCATTCAACGATCCCCCTCGCGTCACAATCTATGCGTGAAACGATACACTGCAACACAGTGTGGAGGCTGGAAATACGCTAGAAAGCAAATCGCAAGCAGCTTTTGAAGTTGGCCCCATGTTTGGTAAATCGCTGTATTTGCTATGAAGTTTTGGTGGACGCACTTGGGCTCGAACCAAGGACCCGCTGATTAAGAGTCAGCTGCTCTACCAACTGAGCTATGCGTCCACACTGGCCTATAAGCGATCCGCTGGGGGATCGAACCTGCATCAGGCCGATGCAGGATTTGGTGGACGCACTTGGGCTCGAACCAAGGACCCGCTGATTAAGAGTCAGCTGCTCTACCAACTGAGCTATGCGTCCATTCCCTTGCCGGTCAGTCTTGGTGGCTGATCGCTTCGGTGTGGGCGGGCTGTTAGCAGGCACATTTGATTCTGCAAACAGTAAATTGCGTTATCGCACAATTTTTTCTCGATCGACCGCTCAGGCCCAGTTGCCGATGCGCGTGGTGCGCTTGGTCGAGCGGTCGATCGACATGATGATGCCCACGCACAGCATGACGGTCAGCATCGACGAACCGCCATAGGACATGAAGGGCAGGGGGATGCCGACCACGGGGGCAAGGCCCATGACCATCATCAGGTTGATCGCCATGTAGAAGAAGATGGTGGTGGTGAGGCCTGCCGCGACCAGGCGCGCGAACTTGTCGGGCGTGCGCAACGACACGCGGATGCCCCAGCGGAACAGCAGCATGAAGGCGCCGATCAGGAACACGCCGCCGGCCATGCCCCATTCCTCCGCCATGGTGGCGAAGACGAAGTCGGTATGGCCTTCGGGCAGATATTGGAGATGGCTCTGCGTGCCCTGGAGGAAGCCCTTGCCCCAGATGCCGCCGGAGCCGATCGCGATCTTCGACTGGCTAATATGATAGCCCGCGCCCAGCGGATCGCTTTCCGGGTCCATGAAGATCAGGACGCGCTTCTTCTGATAGTCATGCAGGAAGCTGAAGGCGATCGGGATGATCGCGGCGACGGTGAGGCCGGAGCCGATGAACAGGCGCAGCGGCAGGCCGGCCAGGAACATGACGGTGATGCCGCCCGCCAGGATCATCGTGGCAGTGCCCAGATCCGGCTGTACCAGCACCAGTGCCCAGGGAACGCCGATCAGTACCAGCGCGGGCCAGATGGCGTTCCAGCGGCGGATTTCCCCCACTGGCAGCATCGCATAGAAGCGGGCGACCGCCAGCACGATGATCGGCTTCATGAATTCCGACGGTTGCAACTGCATGAAGCCCAGGTTGATCCAGCGCTGGCTGCCGCCGGCGACGCCGCCGATCAGTTCCACCAGCACCAGCGAAATCAGCACCGCGCCATAGGCGGGGAAGGCAAAGCGGGCGAACAGCTCCAGCGGGATGCGGCTCAGCACCAGCGCCATGACGGCGAAGATGACGAAGCGCACCCCCTGGTTGATTGCCCAGGGGGTGATGCTGCCGCCCGCGGCGCTGTAGAGCACCAGCGTCCCGAACAGGGCAATGGCGGCAAGCAGGCCCAGCACGCGCCAGGGAAATTCGGTGACGGACTGGGGTATGATGCTCATTACGGGTTTCCAGGGCCTGGGGGCGCGGGCAGGTCGTCGCCATCATCGGCGTCCGCCGGGCGCGTCGCTGGTGGTGGCGGGCTGGCGGCGGGCGTGCTGGCGGTTGGCGCGGTCGCATTTGCGGCCTCGCTGCCATTGGCTGCGGCGGCCGGCGGCGGCGCCTGTCCCTTCTCGATCGCCTTGGCCAGGCGGAAAGCGGCCATCTGCCGGGCCTGGCGTTCGGCCGGGGTGCCGCCCCAGCCCTTTTCCAGCGTGACCAGCTTCTCCATCGCCTTCTGCGGATCGAACAGATAGGACATGGTATCGCTGGCGATCATCGGCGCATCCTCGTTGCGGATGGTGTGGCCACCATGTTCGATGATGCAGGCGATGGCATAGCGAGGATTGTCGAACGGTGCGAAGCCCTGGAACAGGGCGTGGTCGCGCAGCTTGAAGGGCAGGCCGGCATTGCCGCGCACGCCGCCCGCGCGCTCCGCCATGGTGATGCGACGCACCTGCGCGGTGCCGGTCTTGCCGGCGATCAGCACGTTAGGGATGCTCATGCGCGCCGCGCCGCCGGTGCCGCCGCCATTGACCACCGCGCTCATCGCGTCGCGGATTGTCACGAGATGCTCCTCGGGCACGCCGACCAGTGCCGGTTCGGGCCGGGCCGCACCATGCAGGAAATTGGGCATCAACTGCCGTCCGGTCGCCAGGCGCGCCGCCATCACCGCCATCTGCAGCGGGTTGATCAGCATATAGCCCTGGCCAATGGTCGCGTTGACGGTGTCGTACACCTGCCATTTCTGGTTATACTTCTTGAGCTTCCACGCCGGGTCTGGGACTGTGCCATAGCTCTGGCTGGGGAAGGGCAGGTCGAAGCGCTGGCCCATGCCGACGCGCCGGGCCATGCTGGCGATGCGGTCCATGCCGATCCGCTGGGCCATCTGGTAGAAATAGATGTCGCAGCTCTGGGCGATCGCGCCGCGCATGTTGAGCGGGCCGTGGCCGCGCTTCTTGTGGCAGTGGAACAAAGTGTTGCCGACGCGGATCGCGCCGCCGCAACTGACCGTCTCGGCCGGCGATACGCCCGCCTCGAGCAGCGCCAGCGCCACCATCGGCTTGACCGTCGATCCGGGCGGGTAGAGGCCCTGCAGCACCTTGTTGCGCAGCGGGACATGGTCGTCCTTCGACAGCATTTCCCATTCCAGATGGCTGATGCCGTCGGAAAAGCTGTTGGGGTCGAAGCTGGGCATCGATGCGCAGGCGAGCACGTCGCCATTATGGCAGTCGATCACCACCACCGCGCCGCTCTGGGTGGCGAGGCGCCGGCCGGCATATTCCTGCAGGCCCGCGTCGATCGTCAGCTTGATCGGGTTGCCGGGCGTGTCCGGGCGGGTGGTCAGTTCCCGCACGATCTTGCCGCGCGCGGTGACTTCCACCCGCTTGGCGCCGGGCTTGCCGGTTAGATGCTCGTCATAGGCGCGCTCCAGCCCGTCCTTGCCGACCTTGAAGCCCGGCGTGATGAGCAGTGGATCCTTGCGCTTCTTATAGTCTTCCGCGGTCGCCGCGCCGACATAGCCGAGCAGATGGCCGACCGTGGCGCCGGCGGGATAATGGCGGGAAAAGCCCTGGCTCGGCGCGACGCCGGGCAGGTCGGTCAGGCGGACGGAAACGGCGGCGAACTGGTCATAGGTCAGCTTGTCGGCGACCTGAACCGGGCGGAAACCGGCCGACTTGTCCAGTTCCTCCTTGATCCGGTCGACATCGTCGGGCTGGAGCGAGAGGAGTTGCGCCAGATGGCCCACCGTCGCCTCGGCATCGACGATCCGCTGCGGGATCAGGTCGACGCGGAAATCGGTGCGGTTATTGGCCAGCGGCCGGCCGTTGCGATCGACGATCCAGCCGCGCCGGGGCGGGATCAGCGTCAGGTTGACGCGATTGCTTTCCGACAGGAGCTGATATTTCTCGTTCTCGGCAATGCTGATCCAGCCCATGCGGCCGACCAGCAATGCGCCGATCGCGCCCTGCAGCCCGCCGACCACCATGGCCCGGCGGCTGAAGGTGAAACTCTGGGTGGCTTCGGTGACGATCTTGCGCTTGGGCGTCGGGAATTTCATGCCATCACGCGCCAGCGGTCGATCCGGGCGCATTGCCGGACGACGAAGGGAAAGAGCAATATCGTCCAGAGCATTTGGGGCGCGACCAGCAACAGTTTCACAGGACCTCCGCCGGTAATTCGCGCGAAGAAGACGCCGCCGGCCAGGCAGAAGATAATCGCCATGGTCGCGATTAACCAGTCCTGACGATAGCTGCGCCAGACGAGCCGATGCTCGATCGCGTCGATGCCGATCAGCATCACGGTCCACAGGAACATGGCCGAACCGATCGGCTGGCCGCTCATCATGTCGTCGAACAGGCCAAGCGGCAGGCCGACCCAGGCGCGCCACAATTCCGGGCGCAGCAACCGCCAGGCCAGCAGGACCAGCAGGCCGAAGGGCGGCATCGCCGGCGACTGGGCGATGACGGGCAGGATCGTCAGCATCGACCCCAGCATCACGGTCACCACCGGCGTTCCCGCCAGGCGCCAGCGCGACGGATGGCGGCCCAGGCGGGGAACCGGCGGCAGATTGCGATCGATCATGGCGTCGCGGCGTTCCCGGCGGCCAGGCCATTGGGGTCGCTGGTCGCGGCCACGCCCGGATCGGGGCGGGTCACGATCTGCTCGAAGGCGCGCTCCACCACCACGGCATCGACCTTGGTCGGGTTGGCGAGCGGCACGCCATAGGCGATCTCGCCCTGGACGCGGACGACCACGGCGACCGGGATATTGGGCTGGAAGATGCCGCCAATGCCCGACGTCACCAGCAGATCGCCCGGCTTGAACGGGTTGCGACCGGCCGCCAGCGCGCGGATCTCCAGGGATCCGTCGCCGCCGCCGGTGGAGATGGCGGGGACATTGTCGTTGGCGCGGCGCACCGGCACGATATTGCTCGTGTCGGTCAGCAGCAGCACTTCGGCGGTGTTGGGCGTAGTCGTGTGGACGCGGCCGATCAGCCCTTCGGCCGCGCGGACCGGCATGCCCGGACGCACGCCCTGCCAGCTGCCGGCATTGAGCCGGGCGAAGCGACGCGCGCTGCTGGCGGACGAGCTGATGAGGCGCGCCGACAACAGCGCGCTGCTGTCGACATCGACCAGCTTCAGCAGCTTCTTGAGCCGCGCATTTTCCTGCGCGATGCCCTTTGCCTCGATGATCCGGTTGCGATCGGCCTCGACTTGACGGCGCAAGCCGACATTCTGGGAACCGGCGCGCCAATAGGCGGCCAGAACCTCGTCGATCGAACTGACGCCGCTCACCGTCCGCTTCATGCCGGTGGACAGGGGGCGGGTGATTTCCGCCGTCCCTGTCCGGATCGCGGCAAAGCCGGTCGGATCGAAGATGGCCACAACGATCAGCAGCAGCGCGATCGCTGCCCCGGCCATTGCCACCACATAGCTGGCGAAGAGGCTATATTGCGCCTTCCGGTTATGACCGGGGCGTCGGCTGGGTGGCCGCGCCATCGTCTATGTCCCCCGGATCAGGCAGTCTGCAACACGCCCCGGAAGATCGGATCCTCCATCGCGCGGCCGGTGCCGATCGCGACGCAGGTCAGCGGATCTTCCGCGATGGTGACCGGCAGGCCGGTCTCGTCGCGCAGTTCATCGTCCAGCCCCTTGAGCAGCGCGCCGCCGCCGGTCAGGACGATGCCCTGATCGACAATGTCGGCCGCCAGTTCGGGCGCGGTGTTTTCCAGGGCGATGCGCACGCCTTCGACGATCGTGCTGATCGGCTCGGCCAGTGCGTCGGCGATCTGGCCCTGGTTGATGCTGATTTCCTTGGGTACGCCGTTGACGAGGTCGCGACCCTTGATGTGGATCGTCTCGCCGACGCCGTCTTCGGGCGGCTGGGCGACGCCGAACTGCTTCTTGATGCGTTCTGCGGTGGCTTCGCCGATCAGCAGATTATGGTGGCGACGCACGAAGCTGACGATCGCCTCGTCCATCTTGTCGCCGCCGACGCGGACCGAGGTGGTGTAGGCGAGGCCGCGCAGCGACAGCACGGCGACTTCGGTGGTGCCACCGCCAATGTCGACGACCATCGAGCCGATCGGTTCGGTCACCGGCATGTCGGCGCCGATCGCGGCGGCCATCGGTTCCTCGATCAGGAACACCTGGCTGGCACCGGCATTGCTGGCGGCGTCGCGTATGGCGCGGCGCTCGACGCTGGTCGAACCCGACGGCACGCAGATCACGATTTCGGGCGCGCGCCAGGGGCTGTGCTTGCCGCCATGCACCTTGTTGATGAAATGCTTGATCATCTGCTCGGCCACGTCGATGTCGGCGATGACGCCGTCGCGCAGCGGGCGGATCGCCTCGATCGAATCCGGGGTCTTGCCCATCATCAGCTTGGCATCGTCGCCGACCGCCTTGACGCGCTTGACGCCGTTCAGCGTCTCGACCGCGACCACGGAAGGTTCATTGAGGACGATGCCGCGGCCACGGACATAGACCACGGTGTTGGCGGTACCCAGGTCGATGGCCATGTCCTGGGAGGAAAATTTGAAGAGGCGCGAGAAGATCGACATGCTTCATCCTGTTTCGCCCGGTTGCGCCGGGACGGCAGTGTTCGTGTCCGCGCTCCGTCCCGCCCAAATCTATGCTGGAATATTTTTGGGGTCGCGGCTCGCGGAAAGCGCTCGCTTGGGCTAGTCACTAATCAATGTCAATACGCCGTCTGCCCGAACATCTGGTCAATCGCATTGCCGCAGGCGAAGTGGTCGAAAGACCCGCCAGCGCGCTCAAGGAAATCGTCGAAAACGCGCTGGATGCCGGCGCGACGCGCATCGCCGTGCGCCTGTCGAGCGGCGGGCTCGACCGGATCGAGGTCAGCGATGACGGCTGTGGTATGGATTCGCAGGACATGGCCCTGGCGCTGGAGCGCCATGCCACCTCCAAGATGCCCGACGACGCGATCGAGAATGTCGCGACGCTGGGTTTCCGGGGCGAGGCGCTGCCCTCGATCGCCTCGGTTGCGCGCCTGTCGATCGACAGCCGGCCGCGCGGCGCGGATGGTTGGAACCGCACCGTCGACAATGGCGTGCTGGTGGCCGAAGGGCCCGCCGCACTGCCGCCCGGCACCCGCGTCACCGTCGACCAGCTCTTCGCCAGGGTGCCTGCGCGGCGCAAATTCCTGCGCTCGGCCAAGTCGGAATATGCTGCCTGCCTCGACGTCATGCGTCGCCTGGCCATGGCCCATCCGTCGGTCGCCTTCTCGGTCGAGCATGATGGCCGCCGCGTGCTGGGCGTGCAGGCGGGCGAGGCACGGGAAGAGCGGGTCGCCGCGCTCACCGACCGGCAGCTGGCTGACAATCATGTGATCGTCAGCCTGGAGCGGGACGGGGTGCAACTTTCCGGCGTTGCCTCGCTGCCGACCTACAATCGCGGCGTTGGCGATCATCAATATCTGTTCGTCAATGGCCGCCCGGTCCGTGACCGACTGCTGATCGGCGCGCTGCGCGGTGCCTATGCCGACATGCTGGCGCGCGATCGCCATCCGGTCGTCGCCCTGTTCCTCGACGTCCCGCCGCTGGAGGTGGACGTCAATGTCCACCCCGCCAAGACCGAGGTGCGTTTCCGCGACCCGGCGCTGATTCGCGGCATGATCGTCTCGGGCCTGCGCCGCGCGCTCGACGCGGAGGGCTTTCGCGCCGTGCAGCATGCCGATCCGGCCGCGCTCAACGCCTGGAGGCCCGAACCGCTGTCGCCCACACCGATCGGCGCCATGCCGATCTTCGAGGCGGCGGCCACGCCCTATGCGCCGCCCAGCTACAGCCAGTTCGCGCCATCCTCGCCCGCCGGCTATCAGGGCGTCGGGGATCGGCGGCCGAGTTTCCTGACCCCGCCGCCCCAGGCGCGGGCCGAACCCGCCGCCGCGCCCGCCCCCGAAGGGCACAGCTTCCCGCTGGGCGTCGCCCGCGGTCAGGTAGCCCGCACCTATATCGTCGCCGAGGCCGAGGATGGCCTGGTCATCGTCGATCAGCATGCCGCGCATGAGCGGCTGACCCTGGAACGGATGCGCCGGGCGATGGAGGGGCAGGGCGTTGCGTCGCAGGCGCTGCTGCTGCCCGAGGTGGTCGAACTGGACGAGCCAGCCTGCGACCGACTGGAGGCGCGGGTCGCCGAACTCAAGGAATTTGGCCTGGAACTGGAGCGCTTCGGTCCCTCCGCCATGCTGGTGCGCGCCACTCCGGCGATGCTGGGGCAGGGCGATGTGCAGGGGCTGGTCTCCGACCTAGCCGACGATCTTGCCGCCTATGACAGCGCGCTGTCGCTCAAGGAGCGGCTCGATCTGGTCGCCGCGACCATGGCCTGCCACGGCTCGGTCCGCGCGGGCCGTATCCTCAGCGTCGCGGAAATGAACGCTCTGCTGCGCGAAATGGAAGTGACCCCGCGCTCGGGCCAATGCAACCATGGCCGGCCCACCTGGGTGAAGCTCGACCTAAGTGCGGTGGCCAAGCTGTTTGGCCGCCACTAAAGGGCGACCATATGCAGAAGGCTATCATCTACATTCGATTCTCGACGCTCGAACAGCGTGAAGGTGTCTCGCTTGACCGGCAGAAAGAGCGCTGCCTGGAAATGTGCGAGGCGAACGGTTGGGATGTCGAGACCATCCTGGTTGATGAAGGCAAGAGTGCATTTGCGGGAAAGCATCGGGATGCCGGAGCAGCGTTCGGTGATTTTGAAGCGGCGGCTCGCCATGGCATCCATGCGGGGAAGGTGCTGGTTGTCGAACGACTCAGCCGACTGTCGCGTCTCGACTACAATGAGACATACGATCTCATGCGCGTCCTCAACAAGAATGGCGTGACGGTCGGATGCTGGGACGGCGGCCGTATATATAAGGCCAACGAGCCGATCGAATTCGTCTCGGTTATCGAGCTTCTCGTCAAAGCCAAAACGGCGAACGAGGAAAGCCAGACCAAATCGGATTTCGGCAAGGATAAGTGGGCCAGGCGGCGCGCAGATGCAGCGTCCGGGAAGGTTGCCACGTCGAATGGACCTGCCTGGCTTCAGTTGGACGCGAACCGGAAGTGGGTCGTGATTGAGGATCGCGCGCAGGTGGTCCGACAGATTTTCGAATGGGCCGACCAGGGCGACGGATCACTCCGGATTTCTCGGCGCCTGAACGAGGCCAAGGTGCAGCCGTGGGCGCGCTACGCCAACCGAACGCCGCGATGTTGGGAGCGGAAGCAGGTTTCTCGTATCATGGCGAACCTGGCGGTTATCGGCGACTATCAGATGATGATGGAGGACAGCGACGGAAAGCCTGTCCCCGCTGGCGAGCCGATCCGGGGATACTTCCCGCGCATCATCGAGCCGGATGTCTTCGAGCGGGTCAATCTCGGCGCCGACGATCGCAAAATCATGAAGGGTGGCGGGCGGTCAGTGGCTGTCGCCAATTTGGCATCCGCGCTGACGCGATGCGGGGTGTGTGGCGGTGCGATGGAGTATGTGCGTAGCCGGTTGAAAGGCGCGACGGTAATTCGAGACGGCAAGGAGACTGCGCCCCTCAAGCAGGATCAGGGGTATCTATATTGCCGTGTCGCCAATCGGCGCGGCGACTGCGTCAACAGAACGTCGATCGCCTATGTGGGCTTCGAAAGGGCGCTGCTCGATAGCGCGCTGCATCTCGCCCTGGACGATGCTTCGTTCTCCAGGGTGGACGAGGTCGGGCGCCTGACCGTCATGATCGCGGACAAGCGTCGGGATTACGCTGCGGCGTTTTCCCGCGCTGAAACGCTGTTCAATGCCTTCGCGGAAAGTGCGAGCGACATGGGTATGAAGATGGCGCTTGAAGCGGAGCGAACCGCGAAGGCGGTCCAGGCGGAAATCGACGAGCTTCAGGTTCAGAAGGATCGGGCATCGGGGCAGGCTTCTGCGGCAGAACATCTGTCGCGGCTGAATGAAATCCGCGAGCAGCTTTATGATGACGATCTCGATGTGCGCCGGGTGGCACGGTTGAAGGTTGCAGCCGGGTTGAATTCCGTAATCGAGAAAATCGAGTGCCAGGAGGATCGCCGCGTCTTCGTCCGCTATAAGCGCGGTGCCCGCGTGTCGATCATCTATCCGGGGCGTGGGCGACGGCCTGCCTACAGCTTTGATGTCAATCTCGCGAAGCCTGGCGACGATCATTCTGATGATCCGAAAGTGCAGGCGCTGATCGGCCGCATGAAGCTCGAAGCGGAATGACGATATGCCCCCACGATGGTCGTGATCGTGGGGGCATGCTTTGGTCGATTGTGCGCGCTCTTAATTTGACCACAAAAGGTCGGCGCAGTCGGATGTCAGAGCGAGCCAGGTCATATCGTCGGCCCACAGGTAGTCTCGACCGTGGGCGAAACGGTCGTCACCCAGCAGCCAACTTACCGCGCGATTGAGGGCGCCATCGCGATAAACTTGGTCGAAGTGCGGCGCGGGGAAGTGCCAGGATGTGATGGTGGTCGGCCGCAGCGCCAGGAAGCCGGTGGGGAAGCGGATTGCTTCCTCCCATTCCTCCGGGATCAGGTGGTCGGGCTTCAATTCGAATGGCAACAGCATCACCCACGCGGCGAATGCCATCATGTCACCGGAAATCGCCAGATGCTCGTCGTCACGCGCTGCCGAAATGACGAAGCAGCGGTGATGGATCAGCGTATATTCCGTCGTCGCGATGACCCTGGCGCCATTGATGACGCTGTCGGTCACCAGGGCCTTCATCTGGACCAGGTGGACGGTGATATCGAGAACGTCGTTATAGGTAACAAGGTCAGAATTCATCAGATATAGCTCCCCCGTTGGTCGGAACGCCCCGCGCGTCCGGAATGTGGATTTCAGCGATTTCGGTGAAAGGTTCGGTGCGACCCGAAAGGCGTTAGTTAAGCCGCGTGCGCCATATCGGCCGTGGCTGCTTCCGCTTCCTTGACGGTGACGTAGTCAAAACAAGCATCGAGAATGTGGCAGCGATAGTTCCGCCCGCGATGCGCCATTTTGACTTTGATGGATTTCCGTTGGCCGTCATTGAGCCACGCAGGAATCGTTGCGAAGCACGCGGTTGCGATAGTGTCATTACGTCCGATGCTAATCCCTGCCTCTGACGGGGGCATCTCAAGGACGCGACGAACAAGTTGGCGGCTCGGATTGTGAATGAAGATCGTCATTCCCGCACCGACCGGGTCCGCGAGAATGTGTTTAGAAATTTGTTCTTTGGCACTTTCCAAATCGGCGGCGGAGTAGATGTGCATATTTGCGCCACTTCGCTGAACCACGCATCCGATTTTCGCGGCGCTTTCGCGAAGTGCGTTGCGTCCGGGTGTAAAGGAATAGTGGCACCAGCCACGGTCATTATAGTCCCAGTCCACCCAGCCTCGAATGCTCTTGTTCCAGGGGGCCAATTCGAGCGCGCCTTTCAGCGCTTTGGTTGCGTCCGTGCCGTATGCATAAGTCGCCATAGTTCATTTCCGTAAATCGAGTTTGCTCCTTCCCGCCAGACCGTCCGGCGAGTTGGTTGAAGTCAAAAAGACAGAGTCCGCCTGTCGCCTGCCGTGCAGGTTTTTAGGGGCCGTGATGGGGAGGGCTGGTTAGCCGGAAGGGCTGCTGCTCATAGGTGGCGCTTTCTCATCTCTGAATGCGCACAATTGCGCTGTCGAAAACGCCTCTAGCTGTTCCGAATCGATCGCGCAACAAGAATATGAAGGTGACGCAATTTTGCTATCTTGGGTGTGTGTATACCTCTTTCAATTCCAGCGTCAACACATAAAATCGAAAGAGGTATACGCGGGAAGAAAATCGCATTTTATCAACGTGTTGGGCGCATAGATTTTTTCCGCGAGCGCGCGGCGGGGCCAAAAAAAATGGCCCAAGCGAAAATTTCGCTCAGGCCTGCTTCCATCATGATCAATGATAGTATATAATTCTCGCTTCGTGCGTCTGTTCGGGAAAAGCTGCGCGCTATGAAGGAGTCTTTATGTCGTCTGTTATTGTGCCTCTAGCGAGTCCGAGATTTATTGTCAATAAAAAAGGACAATTCTTCCGGTTCGTCAATCTGAGTGGACGAGTTTGCGTCGAGTTTTTCACCGGGTTTGTTTTTGGTGCTATCAATTCACCGGCTTCAGTTCGCGCTTGTGAGTGGGGAGGCTGTAAATGACTCCCTGGGAATGCGACGTGCAAAAGTTTGCGCTTATTCCGGAGAAGTGGCGCCCCATCATTGTGATCACGCGTATGGTCCTGCGCGCGATGATCTTCATCGTGCCAACTGTGATGTATGGTCCGAAGGCTGCGGGCTTGGCGCTGCCTCTGTTGCAGTGATTTCGCACAACTCCTTCAGCGCATAAATCACCGGTGCGTCTGGATCGTCCAATTCGATGATCCAGGCTCGACCGCATTCGCTCGCGTCAACAACCGTGCCACTCGCGCCTTCCGGTTATCCGTCCGACGCTTCGAGCAGCATCCCGCGATGAAAAATGATCGGCTCCAGCGTCTCCGGATCGACCTCCACCCCATGCCCGGCATTCATCCGCGCGATGGCGGCCTCGAACGACCGTCGTTCGCCGGGATCGTTAGCCAGGAGGGTCATGTCACTATCGATGTCGGTCATCGTCAGCACCAGCGCATTTTGAACAGCGCCGCGTCCGCATCGTCCTGAAAACGGAAACGCACCACTTTTCCCGATCGCACGATCTCCGCTTCACCGCCGCCCAGGACGTTTTCCTGGAGCCATTCGGAAACATCATCAGCGTTAAGAATGTCGGTGCGATCGACACGGACAATCACATGCACAGATCGTCCGGTTTGACCGGCCGGAGAAATGTTCACCCGGCCGGTGAAACGGTGCAGGGGGAGGTCGATGACGGTCACGATGGGGCACCCCAGCGCAGACGATAAAGCGCGGAACCCTCCAGCGTCTCGAAAACCAGGAATGGGAGGTGGCGGCTGAATTTCAGTTCGTTAGGGAGGTTCATATCATCCGCCCATGCACGGCGAGCAGCGATGTCGGCCGCGATCGGCGGGATGATGGGATGCGCCATCGGTGATGCGGACAGGCGGTCGAAGCGCGCTTGTTCGACTTCTGTCTCCAGGCGGACCAGTTCCATGATGTCCGTAGAGTGGATGGTCCCAGCGACCGGGGCGATACCTGTGGCAACAGGGGCGACGCCCATGGCGGCGGGGGCGACGCTCATCGCGGTCTGGGCGGCGCGGAACGATGCGGAATAGGCGGCCATGGCTGCTTGGGTTGCGGTTGCGGTTGCTGCGGCACTCATGCTGCGGCACCTCCCGCGTAGTGGGCCACAATGTGGGTGGCGACCGTCTCGCTCAAGGCCTGCTTCGCAGCTTCCCATTCGTTCTGGGCTTCTGCGCGAGCGTCACTGGCGGCGATGAAATCGGTTACGGCAGGGCGGCGATGTTGAAGGATCGCGCCACCATCGGCGAGATGAAAGAGCAGGTGCGGGCCGAAGAAAAGGTCGAGATCGGTCGGGCTGTCGTCGATGTCCAGGAGGTCTTCATCGGTGAGATAAACCGTTTCACTGAAATATTCGTTCAAGTGTAGTGCGTGCATGTTGCTCCATTTTGTTGGGTTCGTCACTATGACCGTCCCCATCATGATAATACTGTAGATCAAGAAATTTGGCGATATTTTTAGAGGAAGGCTTCTTCCATCTGAAGGCTGGCGGCTTCATCGGCGCCCAGGATGATCCATCGAAGGCGTTGAATTTCTGCGTAAGTCTCGGCGTCGAGGTTGGGGTAGTGGCGGCGCAAGATAGCGCGCATCTGGTAGTCGGACATAATAGCTCCAAGTGTGTTTCTCACTCTTACTTAGACATCAGTTCCGAAATAGGCCGAATAAGGCCGTTTTTTCGCGTTTTTTATAGGCGCATCATTGGAGGGGTGGTATGATAAATACATTGGGACGCGAGGCTGTGTTTCTCCATTGTCGCTCGCCTCGCGTCCTACTCCTTCAAACTATTTCAACGCTCCAGGGTTCGACATTTCCCTGGAGCGTTTTTTCATCAGTCGAGTTCGATCAGCCAGGTCGGGCGCTTTGTGGCGAAGTCATGGATGACATACTGGTCTTCATCCGGTCCTCCCTGGTGGCCCTGGACGCGGAACACGGTCATGGTCGATCCGCCGACCTTCACGGTCGCCTCTTCGATGTCAGGGCGGTTTTTACGAACCCACGTCGCGGCCTCGTCATAGAACCCAGTCCGGCCCAGCTTCCGGATGTGGTTTTCTGACGTGGCAGCGTGAAGGTAGAATGCATGGAGAGTCGATTTCTTGATCGCCTGGAAATCCTCGCCAAACACCTTCGCGAAAACACGCTCGTGCGGCGGCCGGGTATTGGCCAGCACGTGCTGGTAATCCTCCCCACGCAGCGGCGCGACCGTGCTGACCCGACCATGGCGGGCGATCAGCGATCCCAACCACTTCGCGATTTCATCTGCGTCATGGAGGATATCGTCGAGATTGTCGCGCGCCCACAAATCGGCCTCTTTGGTGGTCATCCGCAAATCCATGTGCGTCTCAAGGTCCAACGCGAGCCAAGACGTGAATTCGAGCGTCGCACGGATCACCGACCAGCGACGATCTTGCGCGGTGCCGGTGATGTGGACGACGCGGGTGCCGCTGTTGCCGCTGATGAAATAAAGCGGGGTGTTATCGACTTCATACGGCGCCTTGAATTTCGCGTTAGACACGATCCGGGCCGATCCGATGATCGCCTTGAGCTTGTCGAAGTCCGTTTTCTCAGCGAGGGCTTCATTGATCATCACAACAGCGGAGCCGGTGATGAACGATGTGAAGTTGCCGGTGACTTCTGACATCGGCACGTTGGCGCGGACCAGCCCGTCGCCGAAAATCTTAGCGAGGACCATACCCAGCAGGCCTTTGCCGGTTCCACCCTCCCTGTCCATGAAGACTACGGCCGGGAGGTTGGTCTGTTCCGGTCGATGGTATTTCGCCAAGATCAAGCGCTCCAAATGGTCGATGTTCTCCTGCTTCCCGCCGCACAGGCTGCGGATCAGTGTGTCGAAAATCCAATGATGCTGGCCCGATTGAGGCTGGAGGAAGTTGAACCGGAGTTTATTCAGAACCGTGGGATCGACCTTCCGGAAGCTGTATGTCTCACTGAGGAAATTCCGGCCGTCCTCCTGCATGACCTCCGCGAAGAGGGTCGGCGCATGACGCTCCTTCAAGAGCGGGAAATAGGAGGGCAGGGCGGCGGGAGTGATATGCTCCCAGGTCTGCGTCCTGCGGTTGAACAGGGCGTAATGATTCTGGGCGGCGACGAAATGGGCGTCATATTCGAGCAGCCATGCGCGCATCTGGGCCTTTACCTCTTCGATCGCGGCACTGGCATCGTCGGGGTCGATATCATCGATGTCATCGCGCTCGCGGCGACGGGCGTCCTTCAAAGCCTTGCGAACATGTTCGGCACGGGCGAGCAGCACCTTCTCAGTGTCGAGCGCTTCAGGGGAAACGTCAGCCGCAAGGTCGGCAATCTTGCTGTTGATCAGGTCAAGGCTGGCCTGGAGGCGGTCGGCTTCAGACTGGCCGGTCTGGGCGGCGGTGATGGGGGTAATGTTGCTCACTTACGCGCACCTCCCTTCTTCGCGGCCTTCATGGCTGCGGCAAGGTTGATACGGCGCTTCACCGGCTTATCGGGATCGTCGGGCGGGCCATAGAGGGGATCACGCAGGCCATAGTCGAGGCCATTCTTGATGGTCGGCTTGGCGCGGTGGCGCGGATGACCGCCGATCGAGGCGGCAGCGTCCAGAATGGCTTCTGCTTCCCAGCGGGTCATAAGGTCGCCACCGACCAGGCGGCCCAGCGACTTCGCGCACGTCAGGATCGTGTCGTTCTGTGTGCCATCCAGGGCGAAGATGATCTCGTCTTCCACGCGCTTCACGATCGCAGCGACGTAGGCTGCGTTGCGCTTCTCGTCGGCAGGGGAGAGGTTTTCCTTCGGCTTCGCGGCGATCATCGGCTTCATGATCGGTGCGTCCGGATCGACATGGCGGTAGTTATAGACCGCCAGCACCCAGGCGGGGAGGTCGGCGAGCGGCGCATCTTCAGGGCGGACGATCCACTGATATGGTCCTTCGACCTTGCCGTCTTCGAGTTCATCCTGGGTGGGGATATAGTAGCTGCCAGCGCCGACGACGAAACCGCCGTCGCCACGGATGTCGAAACCCTCGGGGGCGAAGCGACGGGCTTCTCGACGGTTCGAGAAGATATCGACCGCGTTGGGGGTGTGCTGACCAGGGTGGCGGAAAAAGACGTGGCGACCGCGCGGTGTCGAGGCCATCGGGGTGCGGGGGAGGCCCATCCTCGCGGCGAAACGGATCGCCTGGGGGTTGTCCAGGTCGAGGACGACAATCCCGGAAATGGCGCCGGTGACGATGCCGGTGTTCTGGGCCGAATATGGCACACCATCATCGCCGGACATCCACGCGATGACATCGTCCATCGTGGGGCGGCGGGTCTGCCAGTGCATCCACTTTCCGGCAGGATTTTTCCGGGTGTCCGTGAGGGGAAGGATGGAGAAGCCAGCGTCCAGCATGGCCTCGCGATTGTGCAGTGAAGCGAACAGATCGTCGTTAGAAGAGACGGTGGGCCGCACCGCCACGGTATTCATGTTCATAGTCGATATACTCCAGATAAAGAATGACCGCCCAGAGGTCGCAGTCTCTGGACGGTCAAATATTCTTTATCGTCGGCGGAGTATCCGTGTAACGACATGGCGAGAATGTTGACGCCACGCTGCGACACGGGACATTCTTATTTATACCAATGTTCGATTTATTATGTCGATATTTAATTTCGAAATTCGACAATTGCCATGATCGGGCAAAAGTTCCGCCTGGTTCGGGCAAGAGTTATGCCCAATCGGGCAAGATATCATGGTTCGGGCAAGAGTTGGTTCAAACTCTTGCCCGACTCTTGCCCTCAAAAAATGGCGGAGTTCTGCGGTTTACAGCTACAGAAGACCCCTCTCGGGCAAGAGTTTAAGAGTTTTGATGAATTCCTATAGGTGGAAATGTCACTTTTTCTTGAAAATATTTTATTATTTCTATATACCATTTTAGAAAAACTCTTAAACTCTTGCCCAAATGGTAAAAAGCATAATAAAATCAAGGGATTATTCGGGCAAGAGTTGGTTCAAACTCTTGCCCAACTCTTGCCCGGAGGGCTAACTCTTGCCCAAGGGGCGCCTATGTCGGGCTTCTGAAGGCGCGCGGAGCCGATCATGCTGCGAATTTCACCAGGGCCACGTCCTCCACGGTCCCGATGATCTCGACGGCGTTCTTGAAGCGGTAGACGGTCGCGCGGCCGTCCAGGTCGCGGGCGATCTCTCGCATCCGGTGGAAATCTTCGGTTGATCGGCAGGCCACGCGAGCGACGGCGCAGTCACCGTGATCCCCGCGAAACCGGCTCCAGTGTTCATGCGCGATGCCGGTGGTCCAATCGTCGGGGGCACGATTGCCGTCATGGTGGAATTGATCCATCTCGGTCAGCCATGCGCAGGCCGATGTGACCCTCCCGACCAGGCCAGGGCCGATGACGCGACGTGTCCGCCTGGGATCGCGCAGAAGGGTCTGGTCGAACGTCCATCGATCGTGGTGGATGCGATAGCATATCCGCCCGCGATCCTCTGAACTCTC
This sequence comes from Sphingomonas sp. S-NIH.Pt3_0716, assembly GCF_003950715.1. Lineage (NCBI taxonomy): Bacteria > Pseudomonadati > Pseudomonadota > Alphaproteobacteria > Sphingomonadales > Sphingomonadaceae > Sphingomonas > Sphingomonas sp. S-NIH.Pt3_0716. Next base: position 20,347 of record NZ_QLJK01000016.1, read on the forward strand.
GACGTGAACGCCCATCCAATCGCCTGACGGGATGAACGGCATGCTGAAGATCGTGCGAGAGAAGTCTGACCCGGTGCCGATACGCAGCGGCCCTGCAGAGAAATTCAAAACGGGGATATTCATGGAAATTTTCGGTTGTTGTGTGGCGAGAATAGCCTTCAACCGACTGTAAATCCACGAATCTTTAATATCGTCGAAAAGGAGGGTGGGGTGATACGATCGAGCGCAGCGGGCGCCGGTGAGACGATCCGTTCGGTCCTGGCTGGTCTATTTGGCCTTTCCGCCCGCCGACGTTTTCAATTTCCGCCTCGCCTCCTGGCGCGCGACATGTCGCGCCACTTCGGGGTTCGCCGCCGACTGGTATTCATCAGCGCCTGTCATCTCGCGCAGCGCGAGTTGAGCTTCGCGGACCCACTGTCGCTCTGCGCTGGTCATGCCCATCGTTTCCTGCGGGGAATATCGATAAGGCTCTTCCCTCGACCTGCGGATCACGCGGGCCTTCAGCAGTGCAGTGATCGCGTTGTTGATTTCCGATCGAGAATAGTCACCACCGAACTCGTCGATCAACCACAGCACAGGCGCGCCACCCGTCTGCGCTCGACGAGTGATCGCATCAAAAACCAGGCAGGTCTTAGCGGTCAGTCTTGGTCTGTATACCATTTGTGATTCGTCTGTCATGGCGCGGGTGAATAATCGAAACGGGATGCGTGGAAAAGGTGAATGATATCATAAAGATGGATAGTCTAAAATGCGCGAACCACCTGATCCGTTTGTAGTGTCTAACTTGAGTGATTTGTTTGATGTGGTTTAGCTGTTTGTGATGTCGGAAACAAAAATGGCCCCGACCATCGTTGATGATCGGAGCCATAATGCTCCTGGAACGTCTCCAGGGCGGGTCGCGCCGGGTAGGTAGCAGCATCGTGCTAGATTGTCACCGGCGCAGCCTGGCGAGAAGTCGCTTATATTCTTCGTCGGTTGTCGGGCCGATCGATGGGCTGTCGGCGCCGCCGATGTGTGCCTCCATCCATCCCCATTTCGCCCCGCACGACCGGCAGCGCAGCCGGTTCGAGGCTGCGATCAGATTGGTTTCCCAACGGCGAGCGACGAACAACGCGAGCAACGGCTTGGCCTCGATTATCCGCTCCGTTTTGCACCGCTTACAGCCGATACGAATGGCAAAGCCTCCGGCGACGACCTTGTGCAGATCGTCAGCCTGGTTGCGTTCATATCTGCGGTGGTCGTCCCGATTCATTCTGTCCTAATACAGGAGTCCAAAACATGAACAAAGATCGTTTCGGAAAAGTTCTCCTTGGCCAGATTTGGCAGCAATAGGGCCGGTTCGGACCTAAATACACATATGGAAGACGATACTCCCAAAGCCCCTCTGACCGGCGCCCTGACCGTCCTCGAAGTGCATGGCGATAACCCAATCAAGCTCGCGAGCATGGGGAAGACGGCGATCCAAGACCTGGGCGCCCGCCTGCGACAGATCGCGTCGTTGAAGCCGGGATCATCCTCGATCCGCACGGTCGAGATGGTTGACGAGATGGTCGAGCGCCTGATGGGCGGGGAGACAATGACGAGCATCACGACCGATCCACGGATGCCATCGTCTTCGACCGTGTGGAACTGGTGCCAGGCCGACGTTGACCTGGATAATCGTATCAAGCAGGCCCAGGCTGTGGGTCAGAGAACGCTGGCGGACATGCGCATGAATATCGCAGCCGGTGGCGAGTTCAGCACTGGTGATCCGCGCCGGGATGAACTGTTGATCAAAGCGATTAATGCGAACATTGCCCAGCGAAATAGGGCGGAGTTTGGGGAGAGACAGCAAATCGACATTGCCGCGATCTCATATGTCATGCCTGGCGACGCTGACACTTTCTGCTGACGATCCGGCGATCAAATCAAATCGACACCTGGTCGCGCATTCTGTATAAATAACATCATCGAACGATGAAGGTAAAAATACAAGAATGGCTGAAGGAAAGTTCTGCGCATATTATCGCGTATCGACGCAAAAACAGGGGCGATCGGGCCTGGGCCTGGAAGCACAGCAAAAAGCGGTGGCCGACTATCTCAATGGCGGGGCGTGGGAGCTATCCGCCGAATTCACGGAGATCGAGTCTGGCAGGAATGTCGAGCGAGAAGAACTCGCGAAAGCCCTTCGTCATTGTGAACTGACCGGCGCCACCCTGGTGGTCGCAAAGCTGGACCGACTTTCTCGCGATGCCGTCTTCCTGCTGACCCTTCAGAAATCCCCCGTGAAGATCATATTCGCGGATATGCCATTCGCGGACAAAATGATGATCGGGATCATGGCGATAATCGCCGAATGGGAAGCTGAACAGATATCGCGTCGAACAAAGGCCGCCCTGGCGGCTGCGAAGGCCCGTGGGGTCAAGCTGGGCGGCGATAGGGGTAACGTCATCCCCGCGCAGAAAGGCGCTGCATTGTCCGCTAAGAACCGCTCCAGGGCGGCTGATGAGCGAGCCGCAAAAGTCATGCATTATGTCGAGGAAGCCAAGGCGGCAGGCCATACGAGCCTGCGCCAGATCGCGTCATATCTCGACCACCACGGTGTCACCACTCCGCGCGGAAAACAGTGGACCGCAGCGGCTGTCAGTAGTTTGATCGCTCGATCGTCTGCATAAAAAGGGCGGCCATAATAGCCGCCCCACAATGCCCTCTCAGGGCCGCTTTAAGCCTCTCTCAGAGCCTCAATTGGCAAGCTGATATTCGCGCACCAGAACCTCTGTAGGGACGTGCCAGGCGGCTGAAATCGCCCGTATCATGGGCAATGTCAGCGCCCTCTTGCGCGAGAGGATTTCAGTGGCGCGGTTCTGGCCAACCAGGGCGGCGAGATCAGCGCGCGTATGGCCTTCCGATTGCATAGCTGCCTCGATAGCCTCGACAGGATCGAGCTTGTCGATGGGCCAGCGCTTGCGTTCATATTCGTCCACCAGGGTCGCCAGAATGTCCAGGCGATCTTCCTCTGGGCTGTCCGGTGCTGCATCCCAAAGCGCGCGGATTTCATCGACCGCAGCGCGGTGGTCCGCATCGCTGCGGATCGGTTTGATATCCATTTCTTCCTCCACTCAGAACTGATCGACTGTTGCCGCATCAATCCGGTCATATTCGGCGTGAGTGCCGATGAATTTAACGAAAGCGATCTTCCGTCGAAACTGGAAGGCGACGATTAGTCGATAGTCACCACCCGATATTTCGAAGCGGACACGCTCGCCGTTTATCGCCTTCGCCTTGCTGAAGTCCGCGATAACATCGTTGGTGCAGGACCATTCGGCAGGCTCGGCGATAGACAGCCAGTGGATCAAGGCCGGACGCGTCGTGGGATGCTTGGCTGCATATTCGACGATGTTCTTTCGGGCTATGATCCGCATGCCGATTATCTACCATTTCCCAGGGTGGGAAGCAAACTGTTTTCCCACCTTGGGAAACTGCTAGCTCTAAATAGCCAGTGAGCCGCAAGAAAACACCATCTCCCGCTACCCTCGCCGCCAAGGCCAACCCCTACCGCTATAGAGCGTCAAACCTACGGTCATCCATGGGCCGTCGAGCGCCCGACCTACCCAGGCCCAGCACCGATGAGTTGGAAACATGGCTCCGCGCCCAGCCACCGCATTGCAGCTACACCGGCGAGCTTCTCGACATCGCCGATCTTCATGTCGATCACATCACGCCCCTGGACCGTGGAGGCGACCATTCCCTCTCGAATTTGTGCCTCGCCAGTCCTGCCGCGAACCGCGCGAAAGGAGCCATGTCCGGCGATGAATTTCATCTCCTGCTCCACCTGGTCGGATCGTGGCCGGACAAAGGGCGAGACCTCCTGAAACGCTTGCGAATGGCTGGAGCATCGTTCGGCCGCTGATCGTCACCGTGATGATAAATCATAGGTGACCACTTCAAAAGTTCAGTATCAATTTCAGCCTAATCCGGCCCAGCAACAAATGTTCGACCTGGTCAAAAGCACCAGGGCGACCAATATTCTGTATTACGGCGGCGGCCGAAGCGGTAAATCATTCGGCATTATCGACATCATCGCCAAGCGGGCAATGAACGCGCCCGGATCGCGCCATGGTATCTTCCGCCGTCATGCCGTTGAAATCCGCGACACGCTCTTCAATGTCACTCTGCCGAAGTATTTCGATCTCGCATATCCTGGCTTCCTGAAGAATCGCGCGAACGTCACGATCAACAAGACCGACATGACGGTCGAGTTCGCCAACGGCGCCGTGATCTCCTTCAACGGCTACGATGAAAACAACCGGGATCGCATCCTCGGTGCCGAATACGAAACCATCTGGCTGAATGAAGCCACGCAGTTCGACTACAGCGATTTCACCACGATCAAGACCCGCCTGTCCGGCATGGCGCAGACCTCCAGTGGGAGGACGATGCGCCCATTGATGTTCGTGGATTGCAACCCGGACCTCAAGACGCATTTCACCTATCGTTGCTGGATCGAGGGGATCAATCCGGCTCGAAATCTCCCCCTGAACGACCTGGATGATTGGACCTCGTTGCAGGTCAATCTGGCCACGGATGCCACCCATGTTCCCGCATCCTACCTGGAGGGTCTGCGTGACGGCTCTGACGCCGATATCCAGCGTTTCGTCGAGGGGTATTGGCGAGACGAGCGGGAATATTCACTCTTTCGCCCCTCGAACGTCAACCAGCACCGTGTCACTGCTGCCCCCTATGATCTCCGCAGGATCATCGTCGCGGTCGATCCGGCGGTTTCCTCTCATGAAGGTTCGGACGAAACCGGGATTGTCGTAGTCGGGGAGGGGGCTGACGGCCATTTCTACGTCCTGGCGGATCACTCGCTGAAAGGTTCACCCAAGGAGTGGGCCGCAGCAGTGGCGCAGGCGTATCACGACTATGGCGCCCACATGATCGTCGCGGAGAAAAATCAGGGCGGTGAGATGGTCACAGAGACTATCCGCCACGCTGGTCGCAACCTGCCGGTCAAGCTGGTCCATGCCAGTCGTGGCAAGGTGATACGCGCGGAGCCAGTGTCGGCGCTATATGCAGAGGGCCGGGTCCATCATGTCGGCGAATTCGCGACGCTGGAGCGGCAGATGTTTGCATTCCACTCCAGCTTTGACCGCCGCAAGTCCGGTTCGCCGGATAGGCTCGACGCTTTGGTCTGGGCGATATCTGAACTCGCTGAAGCTCCGGCGCCGTCGAGGGGCGGTTCGAGCGTGAAGTTGGGCGGATTCTGGTGATGTGCAAGGCGGGGATCATGGACTGGTTCATGTTGGACGACCTCTTCCTGGACATGATCGACTGATTTTCGCTCTTTTCGACGATTCGAGGACTCGGCTTGTCGAACGTCAACCAGCTTAACTGGTTGATATTATCTAATAAAAATATTGGCTTATTCCCGGTGGGCTTTGAAAGCTGTGCCTATCCAAATGCACCCCCCTTGCGTCGATTCAAAATATGTGATCCCATACCCGAAGGGATGAGCAAAACTCTCGCTGCACTTCATTTCGTTTTCGACGAAGAAGTGTATGCAGCGACGATCCCGACCCGATCCTACGACCCAGCAGGTTCAGAAATTCCTGGAAGCAGGGTGTCCTAAGAGTGCGCTCCTGGTGGCTTACCGCCCCGTCTTCCTGGCTATGATCACCGTTGCGGGGACGGGAGGCCTTGCGACAGCGCTGGTGAAGTGGATCAGCTAAATATGCGATGCTCGATAATGACATCGCATCGCCATCGCCTGAGATTGCCTGCCACCTTACTCGCTGGAAGCGTAACCGTGACGCGGTCGCTGGCCAGGACGCCATTCGCGCCGCCAAAACCGCATATCTGCCACGGGTCTATGAAGGCCAGGATGACCGCGAATATTCAACGTATCAGTCCCGCGTGGTCTTCTATCCTGCCACCCAGCGAACCCTGGAAAACCATATCGGTCTGGTTTTCCGTAAAGACGCGTCGATCGTTGCCGACGATAGTGTTGCCGACATTCTCGCGACGATCACGCCCCGATATGGATTGGAAGACCTGGCGCGCGAGCTTCTCGCCGAAACGCTGATCACGAATTTCACCGGCCTCCTGGTCGATACGCCGCCGTCGAAGGCCGGTCTAAGCGCCGCCACTGCCATTCAGGCTGGCCAGCGTCCTTTCTTGAGCGTGTATCGCGCCGAAAGCGTCCTGGAAGTCGAACAGGGGATCATCAATAACCGTTTCGCCCTGGTGCGCGTCCGATTGCTGGATGATGAAAACACCGTGCGCGAGCTTGTCGTCGCCGATGGCGTTTACCAGGTCATCATGCACCGTAAGTCAGAGGGCGGCCAATGGATCGCTGACGCAACGATCACCCCGACCAAGGGCGGCGCCACTCTGTCCGAAATCCCCTTTGCGATCGTCTCCACGAAGGCCGGTTGCGTTGAGCCGCCGAAGGCTCCGCTCGACGATCTCGTGATCCTCAATCTGTCGCATTACCTCGCCAGCGCTGACCTCTCGAACGTTCTGCGTTGCATTGGTCACCCGATCCGTTTCGTGACCGGCTATTCCGCCAAGGATGACAGCGGGAACGTTGTTCAGCCGCAGTTTGTCGTCCGCGCCGATCAGGTCTGGGTCTTGGACGATCCGCAGGCAAAGGTCGGGATCAGCGAGCATTCCGGCGCCGGTGTCGATGCACTTCGTGATCAGTGCCAGGACATCGCCAGCCAAATGGCCCAGGTCGGCGCCCGCGCCCTCGCGACGGAGAAGGCTGCTGCTGAAGCGGCCGAAACCCATGCGATCCGTCGGGCCTCGGAAAATTCCAGCCTCGCCGCCCTGGCCAACCGGGTCAGCGCCCATATCGAACGCCAGGTCAATCGAGCGCTCGAATGGATCAGTCTCCCGGCGATCTCCTACCGCCTCAATACCGACTATCTGCCTATTCCAATGAGCGCGCAGGACATCACCGCTCTCCTGTCGGTCGTTCAGGCTGGCCGCATGTCGGCCGAAACATTTTTCGCCACCCTGAAGCAGGGTGAGATTGTCCCGGACTCCCTCTCTTTCGAGGATGAACGGGATCGTATCGAACAGGATGTCGCCGATCGTCCGCCCACGGACGCCATGGCAATCTGACGGGGAGGGGCTGGCCGGTTTGAGCGCTCGCCAGCCTCTCCCTTTCAATAAATATTGGCATGTCCGCCAACACGATCCTGCGCGACGAGGCTATCCGGCACGCGCTTCATTCTGAAAAATACAGCAAAGGCCTAGCGACCAAGATCGTCCGCCTGCTGAACAGTGCCGACGCAGACCTGGTCGAGACGATCGCGAAGCGGATGGCACTGATCGACGAACGTGGCTTCGACCTTGGTCCCTCCACCACCAAGCGCCTGAACGGCCTGCTGGTGGAAATCCGCAGCATCAATGACACGGTCTATTCGAAAGTCGGAAAGGGTCTGAAGGCCGACCTCGCCGATCTCGCCGAATATGAAGCCGAATGGGCTTCAACCGGCCTTTCCAGCGCGACTGGCATCAGCGATCTCAATCTTCCGACCGCCCAATATCTGCGCCAATTGGTCGAGCGCTCGCCGATCGACGGTCATCTCCTATCGTCGTGGACGGATGCAATGTCTGCCGCGCGACAGAGACGTGTCGAACAGGCGATCCGCCTGGGTCTGGTCGGCGGTGAAACTACCGACCAGATCGTCCGGCGCATCCGTGGATCGAAGGACGCCCAATTCACGGACGGCATCCTACAAAAGAGCCGTCATAGCGCACAGACCATGGTGCTGACCGCCAGCGCGACCGTGGCCTCAAATGCGCGCGGGGAAGTCTACAAGGCCAACAGTCATATCATCAAACAGGTGCAGTGGCTTTCCACGCTCGACAGCCGCACGTCGCCGGTCTGCCAGTCCCGTGATGGTCAGTCCTGGCCGGTGGATTCCGATCATCCCAAGACGCCCGCTCATCCGCGATGCCGCAGCGTTCTGATCCCGGTGACCAAATCCTTCAAGGAAATGGGCATCGACCGCGATGAAGTCACGGCCGAAAAGCGCGCCAGCATGGATGGCCAAGTCGCCGGGAAGAGCAACTTTGAGGAATGGATCGGCCGCCAGGGGCAGGCGCGCCAGGAACAGGTTTTTGGTGCTGAACGTGCGCGGATGTTCCGAGAGGGGCGGGTCAGCTTCCGTGACCTGTTTCGGACCAATGGCGAATATAAGTCTCTGGCCGAACTCCGCGCCATGGACGGGATGGGCGAGAATGACGTTCCGACCCCTCCTGCGGCACCGGCGCGCTTTCGCCGCCCCACGCCGATTGCCACTCGTGATATCCAGGTCGAGAAGCGCGCAATCGTCCAGAAGCGCATGTCCGAAGCGCTAGCCGACAATGCTGGTGATTTCCGCTACGATCCGCGACCGGAATTTCGCGGCGTGAAAACCGATGATTTCGGCAAGGCGAAATTCTCGGCCGCATTCTCTGACGAAGCGGTCAGCATGATCGCGGCGATGACCCCGGAGTTGGACGCCCTGGCTGATGCTTTCCGCATCCCGCGCCTTCGTGCTTTCAAGACCTCCACGGCATCGTCGATCGCGTCGATGGGCGACGGCCTGATGAACATCAACCCGACTTTCTTCAACGCGTATGCGGCGGAAATCGGTGGTCGATCCTCCGCAGCATTGGCCGAAGCTGCCGCCAAGAATATCGCGGAAATGGGTGATCGGATCGCCGAACTTGGACGGAAGTTGAACGTGCTGAAAGAAGAGTATCGGACCCTACCGAAGGACGGCAGTGATCCGCGTGTCTTCGCGGTGATCGACGAACAGAAGGTGCTGATCAAAGAATACAACGCCCTCTCGAAGAAGCATTACAAAGCGCGCCAGGATCAGCGAAAGACCGCCAAGCGCAGCGTCTCGACCTGGAAGCCTGGCGACAATCCGCAGGCCCGACCGTTCAACTCGGTCGATTATTACGAAGATATCGCCGACCAGGCGCGGGCCGTGCTATACCATGAATTTGCGCATCACGTTCATCAGATGCGTAGCAAGGCTGGTCCTCGCCGCACCCATGGTGATCCTCCGCTCGAAAGACGGTTGGTCGTCATGAAGCGGTCGGCGGACATGTCTCGCCAGTTGAGTAAATACGCCATGGAGAATGCTTACGAATGGTTCGCAGAGAATTTCAGCGCATACATGATGGGACGCACCGACCTGGTCGATCCGGCGATCATCGCGCTGATCGAGGAATTGCTTGATGCCTGATGCTTTTGAGATCGTCGCGGCGAAGGGGGCGAAGCTGATGGCCGCCGACATTCATGATATCGAAATGGCGCTGCTGGATGTGCCAATCGACGAGCATTGGATCGCGCGCGGCACGGTCATGTCCGCTGTCGAAGCCATTGTTATGCGTCCCGATTACGAAGGCGACATCGACCTGGACGATCTCGCCGAAGACGCCTGATCCTTCTTCCTAGATAAATACGGACGGCGACGAGCTAGGCAAGTCGCATACGCCCCCAGGGGGCAGTCCATTCAAATCTAGGAAGAGAAAGGATCAATGACTGACGACGAAATGCAGGCGGCAATCGATGCCGCTGTTGATAAGGCCACCAAGGGTCTGAAAGATAAGGTTTCCGAACTCCATTCGGTGAACAAAGCGCTCAAGGATGAAGCGCAGGCGGCCAAGGATGCTGCCGAACAGGCCGAACATGATGCGGCCGAAAAGTCCAACAGCGTAGAGGACGTTCGCCGTAGCTACGATGCGAAGCTGAAGAAACTCCAGGACACCATCGACACGCGCGACAAGACGCTCGCCACCATGCTGATCGACAACGCCATCTCCACGAAGCTGGGCGAGGCGGGTGTTTTCCCTTGGGCGTCGGAGGCCGTTAGCGCCCTTATGAAGGCGGGCGCTGTCGTGAAGGATGGGCAGGCGATGGTGGGTGATGTCCCGCTCGCCGATCATATCACTTCCTATCTCGGCAGTGATGCAGGCAAGAATTACGTCGCTGCTCCCGCGAATGGCGGTGCTGGTGCGACCGGCTCGACGGCGAAGTCCAGTGAATGGTCAAAGGCTCCCACCACTGCTGTCGAGATGACCGCGTGGGCCAACTACGCAACCGCAAATCCCGCATCAGCTAATTCATTGGCTGATCAGTGGGGTATGCCGCACCTCAAGCCGTAATCCACGGCAAAATACGTGAAAGCATAAATAACCGTGAGGCGGATTAGCCTCACGGCCCTCCAACTATTCGGGCCGTTTCACCCCTTTGTTGGAGCGAATTATTTAAATGGCTATCACGAATACCAAGATTTCTGATCTTGTTCCGAATGAAAAAATCCTGGGCCAGACCATCAATGCACTGATGGCTGAAAAGCACGAGCTTATCACCTCTGGCCTGGCCGCTCGCGGCCCTGAAGTCGATGCTGTCGCCAGCGGTGGTCCGCGCAAGGCTTCGATCCCGTATCTCAATCCGCTTTCGACCGATAAGGTCAATGTCAGCACGGATGACCTGACCGTCGCCGGTGATGTCGGCAAGATGACCGCCGACGAATTCACCGTCCTGCGTCACGACCTCAACTATTCCTGGGCAACCGCCGACCTGACCCGCATGGTGACGCAGTTCAATGTCCAGGGCGGCATCAGTGCAGGCATCGCCGCCTATTGGAATGGTATCGTGTCGAAGATCGCGGCTCTGTCGCTGAAGGGCGCGCTGGCTGCTGATGCTGACCTGACTTTCGGCGCTGTTGACGACGAATTTTCGCTGGCTCAGGTCGCGCTCGCTGCCGCCACTGCTGGCGTCTATGCTGATCAGTTCGACACCCTGATCGTCTCGCCTCTCCGCAAGGCGAAGATGATTGCCGCGAACGAAAGCGCCTTTGTCGCCAAGTCGGACACCAAGGCTGACTTTGACACCTGGGCGGGCAAGAAGCTGATCGTCTCGAATGTGTTCGGTGACGATACCTCGATCCTGGCGCGCTCTGGCGCTCTGGCGCTCGGCTATGGCACCGTTGCGATCCCGACCGAAATCGAACGCGTTGCGAATGGCGCGAACGGCGGTGGCGGTGACATCCTGCACTCGCGCATTTCGCCCGTCGTCCATGTGCAGGGCTTCGATTATCTGGGTGCGGTCGCCCCGGCGATCACCCCCGCCACTGGAACGTCGGTTCTCGGCGATGCCGCTTCGTGGGGCCGTAAGGTTCCGCTGGAAATGATCGGCTTCCGCGCGATCCGTCACGCAGCCTAATTCAAGGCCAAGCCATGAAGAGCCGTCCCGAGCGATCGGGGCGGCTTTTTCGTGTCCGGCTAAATATGTCCATGACGATCGAAGCCGCCAATATCTATCACGCCGACCGCGCCAACACCGCTTGGGCAGACGCCACGGAGGCCGCACGATCGGCCGCCCTTATCCGCGCCCAGGATTACATCACCGACACCTACGACCTGCCCGATGATGTTCAGGACGATCCCCGCCATGATCGCGCCGTGTATGAACTCGCCCTGGTCGCCCTTTCCGAAAGTCTGGTCGAGATCGTCACGCCCCAGGTCGTCCGCGAGAAGGTCGATGGCGTCGTGGAGGTTCAATACAGCGAGGGCGTGATTGCTGACCGTTTTCCGACGATCTCGCGCATCCTGGCGCCGCTGCTGAAGCCCAAGGTTGTGACGGGTTTCCAGTCGGTGAAGGTCTGCCTGTGAGCGTCGCGCTTTATGATCGTGCGCGTGAGACCGTGGGGCGGATGCTGCGAAAATACGGTGGCCAGGCGACTATCAGCCGCGAGCAGCCTGGTGAATACGACCCGATCACCAATTCATACAATTCAGACAGTGTAGACATCATAAACGCGGATGTCGTGATAGGCGTGATGCGCCAGCAGAACGCCGATGGCATTTGGAGCCAGGCAACGACCGCGCGCAGCAGGACGGAATTTAAGGTCGGCGATATCATCGCTTTGAAAGCGATGTCATGGCGCGTGATCGAGGTGAATGTCGTGGCGCCAGACGGCAATGAAATCATCTATCGCGCGACGGTAGAGACTCGATGAAAATCAGGATCGATACGTCGGACCTGTTCCGGAAAATTCCCGGCATCATCGCCGATGCGGAACAGACGGCCCGTGATGTCCGCGACAAGATCGCCGCCGACATTTTTGCTGACGTGGTGCGCGAAACGCCTGTGGACACAGGGCAAGCCAGGCAGGGTTGGCAACTCGATCTCATCGGCGAGCAGCAGCACATTCAAAACTCGGTGCCATACATCTCGCGCTTGAATGATGGCCACTCGCAGCAGGCTCCCGCTGGCTTCATCGAAGCGGCGGTGGATCGGCACACGCGGTTCTGACCGCAAGATAAATACCTGCGATGAAGCTGTTGAACCTTGTCCTCCGCGCTCGCTTCCACGATCGTGCGCCCGCTGGCGTTACGATCGTCAGCGACAATCAGCGCGCCGTCCAGCCACCGCTAGACAAGCCATGGATACGGTTGGCGATCCGTCCGGGTGACAGCCGCCCGCACACTACCGGCGCTAATCCTCTTCACCGGATGATCGGCCGTGTTGAGATGTCCGTCTTCGTGCCAGTCTCGCAGGGCGACGATCGTGCCCAGGAACTTGCCGACCAGTGCGAAGCGATCTTCCGTGGATGGGCCTGGACCGTTGGCGAAAACCGTCTTGGTTTCGATGGCTTCCAACGATCGGTCCTCGCTGAAGGAAACTGGTTCTCGATCAAGGTCAGCGCGCTTTGGTGGGCAATCATTCGCCCCTAACTGAACGATCAAATCACCGCTCCGGATAAATATCTCTGGAGCGAACTGCTCCGAATTCATTCTATTTGGAGCTACAAGACAGATGTCTTTTGACGCAAGCAATATCAGTTATTACCTCATCGGAGAGACGGTCGAAGGCGTTACTCCGGCGACGGGCATCGCATACAAGATCGCCCATATCCCTGGCTCTGGTCCGACCTTCGAAAAGACCACCGTTACCAGCGAGGCCCAGCACGTCAATCGTCAGAGCGGCGGTGTCCGCACCACGGGTGGCCAGGGCGGCGGTTCGTTCGATTTCGAGTTGAAGCGTGCCCCGACCACCGACCTTCTGCTGTCGAGCGCCCTTTCCGGTGAATGGGCCGGAAATGTCCTGAAGGCTGGTGCCACGGACAAGTCGTTCACGATCCTGAAATCGACCGGCGAAGCTGGTGTCACCGAATATCACGCCTACACTGGTTTCCAGGCCTCGGACGTGTCGTTCACCGCCAACGCTAACGAAATCGTCGGCGTCACCACCAACCTGATCGGCATGAATTACATCGACCCGGTCGAGTTCGAATTGCCCGCCGACATCACACTGGTCGAAGATGATGGCAGCTTCCCGCTGGCCTCGACGGACATCGTCGCATCGGTTGCCCTGCTGCCGAACATCGATGTTCGCACCCTGACTCTGACCGTCAGCCATGACCGCCAGGCCAAGGAAGCCCTTGGTCCGATCAGCACCATCGGCATTGGCACCAGCGGCGTCCGCACCGTCACGCTCGACATGGAATTCTATCGTGAAGATTTCAACCCGGAGCGCGTGTTCATCAATGACGCCGCGACTTCGATCACGGTCCAGATCGGCGAGGGTGCCAATGGCTACACCATCACGATGCCCGCCTGCCAGGCAAGCTGGCCGGAAGAGTCGGTGGATGGTGCGAGCGTGACCGTCTCCGTGACGTTCACTGCGAAAATCCACGCGGATGGCGATATTCGTATTGCTCGGACGGCTTAACCTCGCCCGCTTCGAGTAGAGGGGGTGGCTTCGGTCACCCTCTCGACACGTTAAGATAAATACCTCGCAACATTTTTTGCGAGGTTTTATTATGTCTGAATTCTACATCCCTATCCGTTACGACAACAAGATTGCTGAAAAGGGCCGCTGGTTCGATGTTTACGACGAAGCGGGCAACCTTCATGGTCGCTTCCTGGTTTCGCTGATTGCGGGCGATGCACCCCACACAAAGCTGCGCTCTCAGCGTCTGGCGCAGGGCGACAATGTTGCCACGGTGGGCCAGCTTTCCGAAGAAGAGCAGCGCAAGCAGAACGCGATGCTCCTTGTTGAACTTGCGATCACCGACTGGAAAGATGTTCTGAACGCAAAGCGCGAACAGGTCGCATTTTCTAAGGAGAAGGCTGTCGCCTATTTCCTGGCAAATCATTACGCTACCGAAAAGGTGTTCCAGTTCGCGAGCAATGTGCTGAATTTCCAGGCTGTCACCGTCGAGGAAATCGAAAAAAACTGATCGAAGTTCTCGACTATCGCGCATCAACGAATTGCATCGTGATGGGCGAGGACTTGCTTTCATCAAATGAAAAGAGGGTGCAGCGGGCGCAGCGATGGTTTCTCGAAAACCATAAGGAAGTCCCTCAATACGCCGATTTCTACTGGCAGGCGTTTCGACGCCTGCATACTGAACGGCCGATGGTGATGGGGGGATTGGGTGCGATCCCCATCACGAAAATCTTGGAATATGCTCGGCACTACGGTCTCACCGATAATGAGGCCGCAGCGCTTTCCACGATAGTCATGTCCCTCGACGGCCATGAACGCACCGCCCTCGCTGACCGTGCAACTAGGGCGAAGGTCAAGTAAGGCGATTGGGCTGGCTCTGCTAAATACGGCATGAGCCAGCCTGTAGCTTCCCCACAGATCGATATCATCATTGACAGCAAGTCGGCCCAGGCTGGCGCCCAGCGTGTCAATGCTGCCCTGAATTCCATAGTTGCCCAGGCCAACGGCCTAAATTCCGGCCTGTCTGGTGTGAATGGCACGATGATCCAAACCGGATCGTCGGCCCAGCAGCTTGCCCAGCGTCTCCAGGCCGCCAATAGCAACGCAGCCGGGCTGGGCGGGATGCTCGGTCGCTTGCAAGGCATCGCGACTGGCGCAGCCGGTTCGATCGGAAATCTTGGCGCGTCGTTCGCTGGACTGGGTGGCCTGGCTGTCGCGGGTGGCGTCGCTGCTGTAGGCGCCGCAATTGTTGCGATTGGCACTGCCGTCACGTCCGCGACTGCCCAGGTGCAGGCGTATCGCGCGAGCCTGACCACCATCATCGGCGACACCGAGCAGGCGGGCCTGGCATTCAATGCGCTGGCAGACTTCGCCCAACGGACGCCCTTCACATTGGACGAAGCCGTCAATGGTTTCGTGAAGCTCTCCGCGCTTGGCCTGAAGCCATCAGAAGAAGCGATGACCTCGTATGGCAATACCGCCGCAGCCATGGGCAAATCGCTGGAGCAGATGGTCGAAGCCGTCGCCGATGCCAGCACTTCAGAATTCGAGAGATTGAAAGAATTTGGCATTAAGTCCAAACAAGAGGGTGACAAAGTTTCGTTCACTTTCCAGGGGGTTACCACGCAGGTTGGCAACAACGCTGCGGATATTCAGAAGTATCTGATCGGCATTGGTAACACCCAATTTGCAGGCGGGATGGACCGCCAGGCGCAGACCATCGGCGGCGCGATGGCCGCACTAGGCGACCAGATATTTCTGCTTTTCGCAAAGATTGGCGAGGGTGGTTTCGCGTCAGGCATGACCAAAATCCTGGATGGGATTTCCAGCGGTATCGCCGCGATTACCCCGCTGCTGTCTGGGGTTGGGTCAGTCCTGGGCGGGATCATCAATTTCGCCGCCGAAGCGGCAAGTGGTTTTGGCTCGATGTTCACCGCGATGACGGGGGGCGGGAAGGAAAGCCTGGGCCTACTCGACCTGCTGACCGTTGGTTTCAATATGCTGGGGCAGTGGGTCACGGTAGCTGGTAACACGGTTGGCGCCGTGTTTCGCGGGATCGCCAGCGTCATTCAATGGGTCGGCGGTGGTATCCGTGAATGGTTGGGCAAGGCGTTCACCTGGTTGACCGGCGCCAGCACCGCGACCGTATCTGACATGGGCCTGTCGTTCATCGCGCTCCTGCGGTCGGTGAAATTCGTGGCAGGCGCGATCCCCGACTTGTTCGCGACCGCGTTCCAGGATGTCAAAAAGCTGTTCTCCAGCTTGGGCAGCATCGTCGGGCGTCTGCTATCCGGTGACCTGACGGCCCTCGGCGACATAGGCTCGGCCTTCACCGTGAGCTTCGCGAATTCCGCCAAGCAGATGGGCAGCATTGTCGATCGCGCTGCTGCTGTCGCGGCGGATCAGAAGGGCGCCCAGGGCGCTCTCGACCGCATGCTCGGCCGTGGCAAGACCGCCAAGATTGACGATTTCGCCAATGAAACACCTGGCGTCACGCCGACCGGCGCCGTGGACAAGGATGCCGCGAAAGCCGCCGCTGATGCCGCGAAGGCCGAAGCAGAGCGTCAGAAAAACATCCAGGCTTTCTGGAAGACCCTGGACGATAGCGTAACCTTGTCGAAGATGCTGCCGCAGGAAGCGGAAAAGCACACCAAGCTGCTCGATCTCCAGCGTATCTATGGTGACAAGCTGTCCGCCCAGGACAAGGCCGCGCTGCTGGCCGCCGATGGCAAGATCGCATCGAAGCTGCGCGAAATCGCGCTCGGGAAATCCATCACGTCGATGGCGGATCAGGCGCGTCAAATCGAGAATTCGAACCTGATCATGGCTGGCCGGAAAGTCGGCCTGACCGAACAGGAAGCATCGGTGCAGGACGCGCTGGTCAAGCTGCGGATCGATGCGCTGAACTCGGGTGCCACCCTGGCTGACCTCGCCAGCGACACCTGGAAAACTGAAGAGAAGCGTCTTGAAACTGCACTCCGCACCCAGGCCGCGTTGGAGGGGCAGGCGGCTGCAATTGCGAAGGCGAAGGACATCGCGGCCGGATATTCGCCGCAGTATGATCGCGCCCAACGCCTGGTCGGTATCGAGAAGGATCGCGCTGATTTCCTGGCTGGCGCCGACAAGGCCGGAATTAGCAAGGGAGTGCAAGCCAGCGTCCTGGCGGGCATGGATAAGGCGCGCGCCGGGATCGAGAACGAATGGGTCTATGAATTCACGGATACCATTCATTCGCTGGCGGATGAATTCGGTGGCAGCTTCGGTAAGGCCATCGGAAAATTCGGCCGCGCGATGGACCGCATGGCCGCCGCAGCATCGGGCGACCTCGACAATGCCGGTCCCCTGGGCGGTATCTCCAAGCTCCTGGGCAAGGATGTCAGCAAGGGTTTCCAGGATGGCGCCAAGTCCATGCTCGACGACCTGCAAGGCTCAATCGGTAAGGCTTTTGGCATCAATGGCGAAGTCGGTCAGGCGCTTGGTGAAACCCTCGGCAAGATGCAGGGCGGCGCGGATGTCGGCAGATTCGCGGGAAAACTGCAAACGCCGCGAACAGCTGGCCTCGTGCTCAAAACTCCCGCGAAGGGTAGGCCGATCGTTGGCGTCCGTGGCTCGTTCACGGGTACGTGGGGTCGCGTGATGGAGGGCTACCAGGTGCGGGGCAGGGGGCGTCTGGAGAAGAAGAGCGCGTGAGCAAGCGAACGCGACGACCTGGTGAATGGTGGGCTGGGCGCAGGGTCAGTGGATGGCAACAAAGCCAGCTATCGCGATAATGCCAGCACCGCAGGCGGGGCTGTAGGCAGTAGCGTTCAGGAAATCGCCGACGCGCTTGGCGCAGTTATCAGTGGCGACCCGCGTGTCTCCATCGGTCAATACAAGGGCGACTGGCGCGTCAGTTCGACCGGTAGAACCGGAAAACTGAAGGGCAAATATTCGGACGTGACGGATTTCGGTGATGATGCCGAATCCGCTGTCGCATACGCGGCGATGCTGGCGATCCAGCAAGGTGTCTTGTCTGGACTGTCTAGCTTCGCAGATCGTGCGCTGAAGAATTCGACCGAAACGAATTTCGAAACGGTCCTTAGCGTCGCTACCCAATACGAAACGATGATGAAGGAACTGGCGGCCTATGACGATCCGCTTGGTGCCGCCATCGACAACGTCAATTCGGGCCTCGACAAGCTGATCAGCCAGATGAAATCATATGGTGCCACGGCTGAAGACCTGTCGAATGTGGAGCGCTACCGCACCATCCAACTCGACAAGATCATCGCGGACCAGACATCGTCTCTGCGCGCCCTTCAGAAGACGCTGAACGGCGAGGGCAGCGGTAAGACGGTCCTCCAGCGTCTGAACAGCAGCCTGGACGAATATGCTGGTTACCAGGCCGATCTCGCGAGCGGCCAGAGCATCGACAATGATGCTTTCGCGTCGCTCGCCAATGAGATTTTCGGCCTCGCTGGCTCGGCGTATGGTAGCTCGACCGGCCAGTTCCAGTCGATCCTGTCGATGCTCAAATCGGACAATGCCGCCGCGATCAGCGCGACCGAAGATCGCGTGATGGCATCCCAGGACGCAGCCGCAGCCGCCCAGCAGCGATTGGTCGAGCAGAACGCAGCCGCCGCGCAGCAGCGTGATCAGCAGCTTGCCGAACAGGCGAAAGCGAATGCGCTGTCGGCCGAACAGAACGCTCTTCTCCGTGAACTGGTCGCTAGGGGCGGGCTGGGTAATGCCTTCGTGAACGCGCTCGGATCGTCATACACCAACGGTCAGGCGACGACCCGAACCGTCTAAATATCGCTATGGAAATCACCAATCGCGGTAGCTTTGTTCGCAATGAATATCGATACGAAATTCGTGAAGACCTTCCGCTTCAAGGGCTTGAGCCATCGGCGCGGGAGATCATCGTCGAAACTAACCTGGGCGAGGCTGCGGCCCAGGCGCTGGCGACGAAAATTCTCGCGGATGCTGGGCGCGTCACCCAAGGGTTCGAGATCGGGATCGAAGGAGTGATCGACCTCAATGATTTCGCCGGTCATCCGCCGCTGTTTCGCGTGGCGCTGCCTGGCTATGATGTCGCCGACCGTGTCTTTCGGGTGATCGAAGCGCGGGTCACGCGCCTGGCTGGGCGGACGACCCTGGTGGTGCGCGGATGACCGCGATCCTTGTCGCCCCTTTGGGCTTCACCGTGGTGTCCGGTGACGCTGCGGCGAACCGTCCTGTATCGAACCTCTCGAAAAATCCGCCTGGCCTGGTGTGGCGCGTCGATGGTGAAACCGCCTCTATGGTTGTCCAGGTCGATGCGCCGTTCGACACGGTGGCGCTGATCGGTTCGAACTTACGGTCTTTTGATACCGTTCGGGTCCGCGTCGCCGCGACTGCCGCCGCCACGGTTTCCGCTCCATCATTCGACAGCAGCGCCGTCCCCGCATGGTCTGGCACGAAGGTCGATGGGGCAGGGGCCAAGACGATCATTCGCGCACCCTCGGCGATGGTTAGCCGGTTCGTCCGGATCGACATTGGCGCGCCTGGTCACCTGGACGGTTATATCGAAGCGCAGCGCCTGGTCATTGGGAAGGCTGTCGCGCACGATGCGATCGACCGTGATGCTGAGACGACCTGGGTGGATTCCTCGCCATCATACACCGGGCCGAACTGGTCGGCGTTCGACGTTTATCCGACCGTGCAGCAGACCAAAGCCGCGATGTCATGGGTGTCGTCGGATGCCTACCACGCCGAATGGGCGCCATTCTTATCCCGCGTCGGGATCACGACGCCGATCCTGTTCGCCCCCTTCCTGGAAGATGTGACGAGGCATCAGACGACCGTCGTCTTCGGCCATGTGCAGCAGAGCATCCCCGTTCGCCATCCAGCCTGGAACACGCACAATCTGGAACTCACGGTGCGGGCGCTCGCGCCCTGAGTTATCCAGTTGCGGACGAACTCTGCTCTGCTGGGCAGGGGCATGCCGGTTGCGTCCAGGCCAGGGCGGCACCCGACAAGACGGCAAGCGCAGCGAACAGCGCGCCGATGGCATTTAGAAATTCTGAACGCCCGCTCCCCAGAACCTTCCCTTGATACACCGCAGCGCCAAGGTTTGGTTGCCTATTTTCCCGCTTTGCTCGGCGCTCTTCTCTGCGTTTGAACTGGTCATATGACAGCGCGCTATAACCAGAATACCCCCACAGCGCTGCGGAGCAGAGACCGAAAAAGGTGGATGCTATCTGAAGGGTCAAGGTGATGGTCATCCACCTTCCGTAGCATAGCATTCTGCTAAATATGAGGTGCGAAACCTCCTAGTTCAGATCGAAGCTCGCGACCCCAAGACCGGGTCGATAACCACCCTCCGTATGTCCAGCCTCGGCGCCTCGGCGGCCGGAACCGTGCTGGACGGTCACGCCTGGACCCCATGCATTCGGGATTGGGGTGAACGCTCCATCTCCATTTTCTCCAGCGGTGAACTCCAACCCGCGACCGTCAGCCATGGCGATGTCGTCTTCTTGGTCTCAAGCGATTTCGACAACCAGGCTTGGGCCGGTCTCTCGTTCGATGGCCGCCCCGTGGAAATGTGGATCGGCGAAGATGGTGCCGATTTCTCGGAATACGAACAGGTGTTCGCCGGATCGTGCGGCGCGCTGGCGCGAAACGGCCTGGAATGCACCCTGGGGCTGGCCGGTCCCGATGCCAAGCTCGCAAAAGACCTCCTATCCGCAAGCTATACCGGCGAAGGCGCCCTGAATGGCGATCCCGAAATAAAGGGTTCGCTGAAACCGTGGTGTTCTGGCGAGGCCAAGAACATCAGCGGCGTCCTGATCAGCGAGAATTATTGGGTCTACCAGTATCACGCCTATGGGCCGACCGGTGGTGTGCAGGGTGTCTATGAAAACGCCTGGCCGGTCGCTTCGGGGCCATCCGCCACGGTGGATAGCTATGGCGCGCTGATCGGTCTCGACCTTCAGCCCGGCCAGTGGGCGCATTGCCCCGCGCAGGGTCTTTATCGCCTTGGTGGTCAACCGTCCGGCCTGATCACCGCTGATGTCATCGGCGCCACGGTTAATGGATCGCCTCTTCTGACGGTCGGCGAGATCGTCCGCCACCTCCTGTCCACCCGCGTCACTGCCGATGAAATCGATGCCTCGACCTTCGCACCCTTCACACAGGCCTGGTCTCTCTATGTCGATAGCCAGGTCAGCGTTGGTGACCAGGTCCGCGAAGCCATGCGTCAGGCTGGTGGTTACCTGCTGCCCGATCAGTCTGGCCGGTGGATCGCCGGTGATTTTTATGGCGAGGGCACCGCAGGAGAATTGCGGGGCGACCGCACCGCCGAACCGCTCGTGGAAACCTACAGCCAGCTTGCGTCGGCGCCACCCGCGTATCGCGTGAAAGTCGGTCACGATCGCAGTTGGACCGTCCATAGCGACGATCAGATTTCCCCGCTGCTCCTGGATATCACTGACGAAGAGGCGCGCGCTGCTGCCGCTGATGCTGCGGCGAAGGCCGAAGCCGCTGGTCAGAAGGCCGATCAGGCTAATGACAAGGCGGATGGCGCAACGGACAATGTCGAAAATGTGCGGCGCAAGCTGCCAGAACTGGTGCGCCCCTTGCTGCAAGAGCCGATCGAGCGTCTGTCAGCGCTCCATATCCAGGGGGCAGCGGTGCAGGCGAAGGCGACCGTGGCATTGCACGAGCAGAACCTGATCGCAATCCAATCCCTGGCCACACGCATTGAAGACGATGGCGCGCTGGTAGCAGAGCAGGTCACACAGTTGACCACTCGCGTCGAGAACAGCGAAGATCGGATCGAATCCGGTTTCCTGGAAATCAACCGGACCATTGCGGACGCCGATGAAGCTCTGGCTGAAAGCATCACCGCGCAGATCGCGAATTTCGGCGAAGATGTGAACGCGTCGATCAATGAAGAAAGGATCGCGCGCACGACCGCCGTCGATGCGGTTGCGAGAGATTTGGACGAGATGTCTGGTCGGATGTCCACTTTGTCGGAAGACCTATCGGGCGAGATATTGGATTCGCGACAACTGACCATCGACAAAGATGGCGCGATGGCCAGGCGGGTTGATGCGCTTGGGGTTCGCATCGATGATGAAGTCGCTGATCGTTCGGCCGCCATACGCACGGTGGAAGAGGCTGTCGCAGATGAGACCGAAGCGCGAGCAAGCGCCATCCAGACGATCGAATCCACCTATGGGGATCGCATAGCTGCAATTGAAATAGAGGCCAGCACCGCCACAGACGCGTTAGACAACCTAAACGCTCAATACACAGTCAAGGTGCAATCCACACTTGCCGATGGAACCAGAGTGTTAGGCGGGTTTGGTGTGGCCAACCAAAACGGGGTTGTGGACACCGCGTTCATGACCGACGCCTTCAGGATTTACACCCCAGGCGTCGCACCTCGTCAGGTTTTCTATGCCGACGGCGATGGCGTGAAAATGACGAACGTTGAAGTCGATAAGCTCAAGGCGGGCACGATCGATTTCGAGTTCATCAACCGGCAGTCGCTACAGAATGCGTTCGGTGGCTACCAGGTTTTGCCTGGCGGTTTGATCATCATGTGGGGCCAGGTCCGCATGGCGATCAATGACGAGCAGATTATTCCGGTGACGTTCCCGACGCCCTTCACGACGGCGCTGATGAGCCTGACCGCGACGCCCTATATCGCGACGGCAAACAATTACCGCGACCTTTGGATTCAGACAACTGCAACGCGGTCGCTCACCGGGGCGAGCTTCTATTGTCAGGCCGCCACCGGCAATCAGCAGAGATTGGACGGCTTCGATTGGATGGCCTTCGGCTACTGATCGATAAATAGGAGATGGAATTCTCTTATGAACAGGGTGGTTCAATCAGCGTCACCCACGGATCGAAAACAGTAGCAGGGGCCGGAACGAGTTGGGCCACTGGATACGCCGGTGTTTTGCTCAACATCGCAGGCCTCAACTATCCCGTCGCATCCATCGACGGGGCAATGGCTATGACGCTCGTCGATCCCTATCCCGGTGAAACCGCGACCGATCTTCCTTACGCGTTGATCCCTGTCCAGCCCGAGAACTACCAGCTTTCCCGCCAAGTCAACAACGTCCTCGATTTGGTCCAGCCACTCGTGGATGCATCGACCGGCCCCGCTGGCCCTCCTGGTCCCGCAGGCCCTGTGGGTCCGACCGGCCCCGAAGGCGTGGGACATCTTGAGATCGTCAATCTCAGCGAAGCTGCGGGGCAGTTGGCAGGCCAAACGGGCGTCTACGTCATGGTGCCAGTGGTCACCAATGATCCTGGTGTTGAACTGACGCAGCAAGCGTCGGTCACCATCCCGTTCGCGAATTCCAACGCGCGCGTTGCCTTGTATGCGACGACCTCACTGACTGGTCTGTCGCTGATCCTCGGGGCAACGAATGCGCCCGCGCCCCAGCCCGAAGTGCCGACCGAACCGATCGATCTCAGTGGATCGGGCACCATTTACGGCGCTCCAGGAACGATTTTCCCGCTCGGCATCTATCTCGGCGGCTCGACGGCTGAATTCACGATCAGCATCCCGAATGATTTCCCCGTGAAGATCGAGCGCAAGGCGGAAACCTCGACCCCCGTGGCGTCGCAATGGCTGACGGGTGCGAGCGGTTCGCCATATCCGGTTGCGGGTAACGCCGTGTCATCCAGTGCGGTGCTGGACAAGAAAATTTACGGTGACGGGACGACCGATTTCCAAAATGGACATCTGATCCTCAATCGTCATGCATATCTGCAATCCCAGCCGCTTGGGTTGGAGTTTGGTCAGGTTGCTGATGAAGCGACTAGCGAAACGCCGCCGCGTATCAAAATCGGTATCAAAGCAGCCATCACCGGCGACAACTATCCGATTTTGGCTGCCCTCTATCAGTATGGTTTCGGGCAAATTCAGCTTCGTCCGCACTGGTCGGGTCAGAACATGGTCGTGACCCTCGGGCGCGGCGGCTCGGAAGAATATATTATTAGCGACGAAGACCCTCGTCGCCATCGCGGGGATGGGGTCATGCAGCTTTATGAAGTCGAGTATATCGACAATGTCGGTGGCGTCGGCGGGACCGTTAAATTCTATCTCGATGGGGTTCAGGTTGGCGCGGCGAAACCCGCCAATGTTAAGCCGCGCATTTCGAACACCGTGCCGTTCGAGGTCAACGCCACGGCGAGCAATACCAACGATTCGGTCGATGGTTTGGAGGTTGAGTATGTGACGATCGACTTTGACCGTCCTGGCGTCGCTTCGACCTATGAAGCTGTAGTTTCCGGGCCGATCCAAGCATCCGATCTTGAGGCGCTGGTTGTTGACGCGTCTGGTTACACCGCTGCTGTGCCCGAACGGCATGTGACCTATACTGCTAATACGGCTAGTGGTCCGCAGACCACCGATCTGACCGTGGTTGTGGGGCCGATGCAAATTCCCGCTGGTCGCGCCTACAAGGCGGTCCTGGAAGATTGGTCCAGCGGCGTTGGCGTCGCGCATCCGAACGAATTGATCATGACCAAGCCAGCCGCGCAGAATTGCCGGTTTGAAGATGTGACACTGTTCGGATCACAGCCTTCCTGGATGGAAGTTCTCCCGCAGGGGGCGGTGCCGACCATCGGCGGCATCAGCTATTATTGTGAAGGCATTCGGATGGGCAATTATGTCCAGTTCCAGTTCGGCTACGATTGGGACAGCGCGACCATGCCCGCTAATCCGTTCGGCGATCCGACGAACAAAGACAGCTACATGGTCCCGCACAAATGGATGATCTATGACGCTATGGGCACCTTGTTGGCCCGGATCGAGCAGCTCAACGGCCAGCCTCTTAACACGACTGCCACGCCTGCGATTTGGGAAGGGCAGTATGACGGTCGCGGCGTGGCGATGATCACGGCTGATAACCGTTGGTATCCGAAGGGCACCGTGCGGTCTGGTGTCATCTGGCGTTCGCACGATCCCGTGGCCTATTCGCAGGAGTTCGTCTGGCGCAATGTCCCCACCTATGATCTTGCGGTGCCCTTTGCGTCGCAGACCGGCTACAGCGTCAACGGGTTTGATCTCCGCGTCTATGAAGGGTCGGCGGGCAACGATGGGCAGTCGAACGGCTTCGCGAACTATCGCTGGATGCCGTGGGAGAGCAGCACCTACAACGAAATGATCCAGGCGGGTGCGAATTCACTCAATCCCTGGAAGGTCGGCACCGATCAAATTTCCATCACGCCAAACGCTGGGGTGTGGCTGAAATATACGCCGTTCAATCAAGCGGGGCGTTCGCCCATCACCGGCCCAGGCGGCACGCGTGACGATCGCCAGGCCATGGCCGAACCGGTCGCCCGATACGCTCGCGATGTCACCGTGAAGCGCCCGCATGACAATCGGGACATGAAGGAAATCGCGCTCGACTATCTCACCGGATACGCGAGCGATCCCTATCATTGCTTCGAGAATGGCCGATTGACCCCCCTGTTCAAAGGCAACGCGCGCCGCAACGTCACGATGCGCAACCACTATTATGGCGGGGGCGAAGGAAGCACGCCCGCAGATCAAGCATATTATGTGCAGGGTGGCCGATTGTATGAATGGGCCAGCGGCCACAACCCGCTGCGGGTCCAGGTTCCGTTTGCAGGTGTGTCGTCGTCCAAGCCGGTCTTCGGGACGAACATGATCGATGACGCACATGGCCATCAGTTTCCGCATTGGGGCTCGCTGCTGTTTCAGTCGCCCGAATTCGCGATGCTCGGCCACAAGTTCAGCGACCAGATTCGGCTGTATATGAACAATATTCTCGCGTCGCCCTGGGGCGAGGCTGGCAACCCTGCGCAGCGTGGTCCGGCCTGGAAGTTCATCCATGCGGCTTTGATGTGGAAAACGGCCTCGCGGAATTCGCAACGCCTCTACTCGCGGGCAGAGGTGCTGGATTGGGTCGTCTTCGATTTTGAGACGTTCTACGACAACTATTACGCCTCGACGCCGGGTTATCTGAACCCGCCCACCACATTGAACGGCCCCAACGATGCGATCTACGCGGCGACCGCGAGGTTCGGTCCCTGCCTTTACGATGGCACCTACGGCGTCTGGCAGCACGATTTTATGGCTGGCTATTGGATGTCAGCCCTGCACGTCGCGGAGAAGCTCGGGTTCAATGACGCTCTCCGTGCCGCGTCGCCGAAGGCTGAGGCAGTGGTCAACTGGCTGATCACCGCGCAGCAGAAGCGCATTGTGGGCCGTATCAACGAAGGCATGTTGGTCAACGCGCTCGACAACCTCGATTACACCACTCCGATTTGGCGTCCTGAACAGATCGAGGCTGCGCAAGGGGAGGCATCGGCTTTGCCACAGTCATTCGGTCAGATCGTCACGGCCCAAGGGGACGGGAAATCGCCAAGCTGGGATAGTTTCCGGTCGATGGACGGCGCAAATGTTTATGGGCGCGACGGCCAGGCAATGGACCAATTGCTGGCTGGGCCGTCCCTTTTGCTCGACATGGGTAGGACTGCATCTGACCTGGTGGCCGCTGAAACTGCCGCACTCGCATATCGCCAAAGCAAGATCGATTCTGAAACCGCGAAGGGCGCGCAGGATGCAGGGCGGACCTGGTTCCAATACAACCAGACCACCAACAATCCTCCTTTCAAGCCACCGCTTTGAAGGAGGAACGCCGCTCGATTGCCTAAATAGGCGATGGAAACGCTTAGAAAAATTGCCGGGGTCGTCGGCGCGCACAAAAAGAAGCTCGCTGCTGCGGCTTCTGTCCTCCTGCTGGCGGTCGGGTGCGCTGTTGATCCTGGCGTGGTGGAAGCTGCGCTGACGATTTTCAGCGTGATGGGCCTCCTGCTGTGATCGATGGTCGCACTGCTGTCGATGCAGCAGCGGGCGTCGGCACTATCTTTACCACGCTCGCCGTCTATGCCGGGCAGATTGCGCCGATCCTAGCTTGCATCAGCACAGCCATGGCGATCGGGTGGTTCTCCATCCGCTATTACCATCTGTTCCGATATGGCCACGACATCCCGCGCGAATAGCCGGGATGGGTGGTAAAGGGACTGTCTGCTTGCAGCGCAAATCGGTTCGTAAGCAGTCAGCGTTACGCCTCATATTTGCGGTGTCATACATTCACATAATTCCCATCAGACGTTGCTGACGGCAATGACGATTCCGCAGATACTGCCTAATCCGTAACCGGTTACGAAAAACCAATACATTCCTGGATTGTCTTGCCGCCTAATGGATGGCATTGGCCAGCGAGCGGGCACCGTGTCAGTGGCGAGACTCCAAATTACGCCAATGGTGCAAACTGCTGACATCGCGATGCCAAAATAGTTCAAGGTGTCACTCCGGCGTTTTCACTGACTGATGCTCTAGCTATTCGCTCATTTGGTGAACTTGGCTGCCATCTCGAATGTCCGCAAGCGGATAGTGGCGGGGCAATGGGGAACAACTAAAAATGGTCGTTTGCGCCCGGTCTGCTCTCCGGCCCGCTAATTGTGATGCCGGATGCGATACTCTGACCGAAATTCCTCAAGAGCTTCGCGCAGGAGGCGAATACCTTCCTGCGAGTAACCTTCGATCTCGGCATCGTCTTCGATCCCAGCCAGTGCGTTCAAAAATAGCGAATAGTTTTGCTCAGGTGTCCGGTCGAAATAGCTTTCTTGTGCCAACGAGGCCTCCTGATCGCGCCGCCCAAATAATTGCGGTGCCATTATCACAATGATTGAATATGTCCGCAATGGCTGATTAGCGACTGCCCATCTGATGGCAACTTCTGGTCGCTTACAGACCGTCTGAATTTGGTCCCCAAGTGGGTTGATCCCGGCCCACCATATTCGGGGGGAATATCAGGGGTGTTTGTGGCCGGGATCGTCCGCAGCCTAGCGGAGCGAGCGATAGGGTCAATCAGCATCAACACGATCACGATGACCAGGCGCGCGCATCTGGTCGGTAGCGAACCATCGCCTTATCGCGGGTGATACGGCTCGCATGCGATGCCGTCGCCGTCTCCGTCCATATGATCCCCAAATCCTGGTTGGCCACGATAGATCGGGGCAGCACCTGCCGCGCGGGCTTCCTTGCAGTTTCTATATGACCAGGTCGAACCGTCGGTTTCGGCTGGTGGTGCGGGATTGGTTGGAGGGGCGACGCCACCGGATGACGAAGACGGTTGCTGCTGATCGAGTTCATCCGCCGTCATCGGGCTATCGTGAGGGATAGTGTTGCGAGGCGTCCAGCTTTCGTCAGGCACTTCCGCTTCGACAGGGGCTTGGCCGACGCGCGGGAGCATCGTCCCGCCAACCAATCCGGCAGCGAGCGCGCCGACAACGATCATAGGAGAGTGTCGCATCCCGACGACATACCGCGCTCTGGTAAAGCAATCGCTACGCCTGCGTCATAAATATTAGAATGAACTCCTGAAAACGTCGCCCGCTGGTCGGGCGCTTATCACTCGATTCGAAGGCGAACGCCTTCAAGCCTATCTCTGTCCGGCAGGCATCCTCACGATCGGCGTGGGTCACACTGGCCCTGACGTGAAACCAGGCCTCACGATCACCCGCGAACGATCCCAGCAACTTCTCGCGACCGACCTTCAGCGCTTCGAAGGTGCGGTCAATCGTCTGGGCGGACGGATGAACCAGGGGCAGTTCGATGCGATGGTGAGTTTCGCGTTCAACGTCGGCGAAGCCGCCCTTCGATCCTCGACGCTGCTGAAAAAGCACCTGGCGGGCGACTATGCTGGTGCAGCTAGAGAATTCGCGCGCTGGAACAAGGGAGGCGGCAAGGTGCTGCCTGGCCTGGTGAAGCGTCGGGCGGCCGAAGCGGCGCTGTATATGTCTTGATACGTGAGACTGCCGCCCACCATTGTTGATGGGCGGCTGCCCTATTTGCGCTTTTTCTTCGGGTAGAGATGACCATATTCGATCTTCGAGGTGACCGAGCCGACCCCAAAGACTGCTCCCGCTCCGATGCCGCAGGCAATCAAGCCGCCAACCCAGATCAGCAATGAGACAAAGAAGGGGGCAAAAAGCAGGCTGAACAGGCCGACAAAAACGGCAAGCCCGCCCAAAGCTATCAGGCCATATCCAACCATCGTGATTGGAAGCGCCGCGACTTCGAGGACAAATGCGATAACTGAGCGCATCACTTCGCCTTATGTGAATTGGCGTGGGTGGTGGTCAGCATCTTCAGGTCACCCTGGATCGCCGCCACACCCCTTGCTTTATTTTCCTTCACGGCAGGGCAAACTTTCGCCTTGCCACCAGCTTGACCCATCTTCGCGCTGATATCCAGCACCGCCGATGCCTTATAGTCGTTATATGCTGATTGACCTTGGAAGTTAGTATGTGCGCGAAGGAACGCCTCTACCTGCTTCGTTACAGCAGCGACTTCCGGGTCGTTCTCCAAGCCGCAGCCGTTTAGCAGGGTCACGGAATTCATCGCGTGCTGAGCAACTTTCATCTCGCCCATCACCAGTTGCGTGCCTGGTGCCGCGCTTGCTGAAACGCTCGCACTGATCATGAATCCCGACAATGCCCACACAAATCGCTGTTTCATCGATCACCTGCCCTTGAGTTAACTACCTGCTATTGCGCGACATTTAACAAAGTAGGTTCGGGTTATCGTTAACGCGGCTGTGTGTCGAATAGATAAATCGGCAATCAAGGTTTGCGAATTGCCTGGCTAAAGCGAGGCAGGATTTCAGTTCTTGAAGCGCAACGTCGATGCTCGTGTTTCACTTAGGTCAAGTAAAATCACCACCATTTTGGGGGTGATATTCCATGTGGAGAGCCTGCGCGGTCGATAAAATGATCCGATATGGAGCCATATCATGGAGCGTTTCCCCGAACGCGTCCTTTGCGATGAACTGGCTGAAGTCCGCAAGGTTCTCGAAAAATGTCTGGCCGTCCTAGACGCGCACGATGAGTCCGAAGCGGCATTATACGTTTGCCATGGTATCGAGGCGCTGATTGGCGCCCCATCGACGATGGAGCAGTGGTATATGATGACCGGCCGCAATCCAGATGGCACCGAGCGTCCTGATTGAACGAAAAGGCCCCGCCATCGCTGACGGGGCCAGTGGAAGGTCGTGAAGACAAAACCTTCGGGTCGCTCGAATCGTGTAGCAGATATTGCGGTGCAGCAAAATCACCCGGATGGGGTATCAGTCGATCAGGCTGGCGATCCCGCTAACCAGGCTGACGATCATTAGGGCAGCGAGAACGAGGGCTTCGATCGCCAAGACGGTGTCGGACTGATGGCTGTCGCGGTCACGATCACGTTTCATCGGACATCAGCCCTCGGATGATCATTTCATCCATAACAGCCTGCTGCTCGTTGGTGAGGCTCGCACGGTCGGTGACCGTAGCCCAGGTCGTCATCAGTTCGTCGTCTGACATATCGGCCGCCAACGCAGCGGCCTTCAGGTGGTCTTCCATCCGCGCCTCCGATCATTACGCAGACGGCAAATAAAATCGATCGGCCAGGATTTTTCAACCGCCTCCAGTTTGCGCTGGGTTAGAAGATCGCTTCCATCGCCTCGCGGAAATCGTTGACGCTCTTCAGTAGTTCCGGGTTGGCGAAATCGGGAAAAACTTTGTCATCATCCGTGAGTTGATCGTCCGGCGCACGGCGCAGGTTCATGCTCTTCAACATCCTCGCCGCGACACGGTGGAGGACCGCCGATGGGCTGGGATCGGGTTGCGGATACATGGGGAGGGGACGGTCCAGACCCAGGTCGGCGCGATCCTCCGAAGGGACGGTCGCGATCAGCAAAGGGATGCCCATCGCGTCGATCGTGAAGCTCAGATGGCCCAACGGCTCCGGTGGATGCTCGAAGAGGTCCATGATGTCGGGGCGGAGAGTGGGGCAGGGTGATTCGTCATTTTCACGCATGACGTATTTAGCAGGCGACTTGACCCCTTATGTGCCCGCCGTTATTGATTCGCACATGGGGCGAGCTTGGTGAAGCTCGGCCATGGCGATATCGAGAAATTGTTCGGGCGAAAGTGACGGCCTGGCGTCAGTGCCAGGCTGCCCCCAGTAACGCCAGCCACCCGCGCGCATCCGCCTGGTTTGCAGGCCTGGGGGCGCCATAGCCGCGGCATTCCAGGCAGTCGGCGCGCACGCCCGCGCCGCTCACCAGTCCGCGCACATCGGCGACGGCCTGCAGCGCCCAGCGCTGCTGCAGCTTCGCCTCGCGGCCGATCAGGTCGCGCGGCGCGCCGGCATCATCCTTTTCGCGGTCGGCGATCGACTGGATGAACTCGGCGAACTTGTCCGGCTGCTTCTCTATCCAGTAGGGCTTGGCCTTGGCCGGATCGATCTTGGCGCGGCGTGCGGCCTCGGCGATCGCGTCATTGAGATCGCCGAACCGGTCAATGAGGCCGATCTGGCGGGCGGTGCCGCCGTCCCAGACGCGGCCCTGGGCGATGGTGTCGATCTGCGCCGGCGTCTTGTGCCGGGCCTGTGCGACCAGGCCGACGAACCGGCGATAGATATCCTCGACCCCCATCTGCATGATCTGGTCGAATTGCGGGGTGGTGCCGCCGGCAATGTCGGGCTGGCCCGACAAGGGCGTGGTGCGCACGCCGTCGGTGGTGATGCCCATCTTGGCCAGCGTGCCCTCGAAACTCGGGATGATGCCGAACACGCCGATCGATCCGGTGATGGTGTCGGGTTCGGCAAAGACGATGTCGGCCGGGGTCGAGACCCAATAGCCGCCGCTTGCCGCGACATTGCCCATCGACACGACGATCGGCAGGCCGCCGGACTTGGCCTCCATGATGGCGCGGCGGATCTTCTCCGACGCCTGCACCGATCCGCCCGGCGAATCGACGCGCACGACCAGGGCCTTCAAGTCCTTCTCGTCCAGCGCCTTGAGCAACAGGTCGGAAATCGTGTCGCCCGCCGCCGTGCCGGGGCCGGCCTCGCCATCGACAATGTCGCCGGCCACGGTCAACACGCCGATCTGCCCGTCATTGGCCGGCTTCCTGGCCTTCACATAGGCGGCATAGTCGATCGCGGCATAATCGGTCTCGTCCTTGTCGGACGGATCGCCTGCAACCTTGGCGACGCGCTCTTCAAAGGCTTCCTGATCGCCCAGATGATCGACCAGCCCGGCGGTCAACGCAGCCTTGGCCATGTCGCCGCCGGCAGCGCTGGCGGCGGCGGCGGGATCGGCGGCATAGGCCGCGACCTTGGCCTTGGGCCGCGCCCTAGTCACGTCATCCTGCCAGTTCTGCCACAGCGCGCCGGCCAGTTCCTGATTGGCCTGCTTGGCCGCGGGCGACTGGTCGGCGCGGATATAGGGTTCGACGAAGCTCTTGTAGGTGCCGACGCGATAGACATGGGTGTTGACGCCCAGCTTGTCGATCAGCCCCTTGTAATAGAGGCCGGAGCCGCCGCGCCCGGCGATGGCGACGCCGCCCATCGGGTCGACCCAGGCTTCGCTGGCATGGGCGGCGAGCTGGTAACTGTCGTCGCTATAGAGGGTGGCGAAGGCAAAGACCGGCTTCTTGGCGGCGCGCACCGCGTCCAGCGCCTTGCCGACGCGGGCGATGGCGACCTGACCGCCGCCGGTGAAATCGTCGAGGTCGAGCACGACCGCCTTCACCTTGTCATCGGTGCGGGCGGCGTCGAGCGCGGTCAATATGTCGGACAGGCGATATTCCTTCGCCTGGTCGCCCGAGCCCGACAGGATGGCGGTGGCGCTGACCTCGGCCGGCTGTTCGACGATGCTGCCGTCAAGGTCCAGCAGCAGCGCGCCGCTGCCGATCGGCTTGGCCGGCTTGGGCGAGAAGGACAGGGCGGCATAAAGCAGCCCGAAGAAGAGCAGGAGGAACAGGAGCACCAGTCCGTCCTTGATCGCGACCAGGATGCGCCACGCGCCCTTCACAAATGCCAAATCGCCGTTCCTTTTCCGTTGGTCGTCCCGAGCTATCGCATCGCCGGTTTGACTGCAATGTGGGCTTGTCCTGACCCGCGACAAGCTTGCGCCCATAATTTTGCCCGCTATGGCAGGCGCATCTTTCGCCCCTATCGTGCAGGAGACACGCCCGATGCCCACGCTCGTCCTCATCCGCCATGGTCAGTCGACCTGGAATCTGGAAAACCGCTTCACCGGCTGGTGGGATGTCGACGTGACGGAAAAGGGCGCGGAAGAGGCGCGCGCCGCCGGCCGCCTGCTTAAGGAAAAGGGGCTGGATTTCGACCAGTGCTTCACCTCGCTCCAGACCCGCGCGATCAAGACGTTGAACCTGGTGCTGGAGGAAATGGGGCGGCTGTGGCTGCCGGTCGAGAAGGACTGGCGCCTGAATGAACGCCATTATGGCGGCCTGACCGGCCTCAACAAGGCCGAGACCGCGGCCAAGCATGGCGATGCGCAGGTGAAGATCTGGCGCCGCAGCTTCGACATTCCGCCGCCGGTGCTGGAAGCCGGCAGCGAGTTCGACCTGTCGAAGGACCGTCGCTATGACGGTATCGCCATCCCCTCGACCGAGAGCCTGAAGGATACGATCGCCCGCGTGCTGCCCTATTGGGAATCGGTCATCGCGCCCGACCTGAAGGCTGGCAAGCGCGTCGTCATCTCCGCCCATGGCAATTCGCTGCGCGCGCTGGTTAAGCATCTGTCGAACATCCCCGATGACGAGATCACCGAACTGGAAATCCCGACCGGCCAGCCGATCGTCTATGAACTGGCCGACGATCTGACCGCGACCGATCGCTATTATCTGTCGGAACGGTAAGGGCGCCGTTCGTCCTGAGCGAAGTCGAAGGACTGGCTGAGCTTGGCGAAGCCACTTCACTTCGTTCAGTGCCGGGCTTCGACTTCACCTTTGGTGAAGTTTATCCTGAGCGCCTGCTGCAAGCAGGCAGTCGAAGGACTCAGCCCGAACGGAATTTTAATGTCCATAACAATTGCCCCTTGGCGGCCCGGCCGCTAAGGGGCTTTGCTTTCCGGGCAGGCCGGCGGGCCGCCCCATCAGGGGAAGCAAATTATGAGCGGGGCAGTGAAAGTCGGCATCATCATGGGCTCGCGCTCCGACTGGGAGACGATGCGTCATGCCGCCGAGACGCTGGAAGCGCTGGGCGTCGCCCATGAGTGCAAGGTCGTGTCCGCCCATCGCACCCCGCAGCGCCTCTATGATTATGCCACCAGTGCCGCCGGCCGCGGCCTCAAGGTCATCATCGCCGGTGCCGGCGGGGCCGCCCATCTGCCGGGCATGGCCGCGTCGATGACCCGCCTGCCGGTGCTGGGCGTGCCGGTGGAATCCAAGGCGCTGAAAGGCATGGATTCGCTGCTGTCCATTGTTCAGATGCCCGGCGGCATCCCGGTCGGTACGCTGGCGATCGGCAAGCCCGGCGCGATCAATGCCGGCCTGCTCGCCGCGTCGATCCTGGCGACGCATGACGATGCTCTGGCTGAGCGGCTGGACGCCTGGCGCGCGCGCCAGACCGACGCCGTCGCCGAAACCGTCGAGGACTGATCCCGATCATGACGACCATTGCCCCCGGCGCCACCATCGGCATCCTTGGCGGCGGCCAGCTTGGCCGGATGATCGCCATGGCCGCGGCCCAGCTTGGCTATCGCACCCACATCTACGCGCCCGAGGAAAGCGGCCCCGCCGCCGATGTCTCGCCGAGCTGGACCCAGGGCGCCTATGAGGATGCCGCCGCGCTCGCCGCCTTTGCCGAGGGCGTGGATGTCGTCACCTATGAGTTCGAGAATATCGATCCGTTGGCGGTCGAGGTGCTGGCGAGCCATGGGCTGGTCCGTCCCGGCGCCGGTGCGCTGCGCGTCGCGCAGGATCGTCTGGCCGAAAAGCGCTTCGTCGCCGATCTGGGCGGCCTGACCGCGCCCTTCGCGCCGGTCGACAGCCTGGACGATCTGGAAACCGCGATCGAGACGATCGGCAGCCGCGCGATCCTCAAGACCAACCGCATGGGCTATGACGGCAAGGGCCAAGCCCGGATCAACGAGCCGGGCGATGCGGTCGGCGCCTGGAACGCGATTGGCCGCCAGCCCGCGATCCTCGAAGGCTTCGTGACCTTCGATCAGGAATATTCGGTGATCCTGGTGCGTGGCGCCGACGGCGCGGTGCGCTTCTGGGATTCGGCCGCCAACGTCCATGTCGACGGCATCCTCGCCACTTCGACCGTGCCGGCCGGCTCGCTGATCGAGGGGCAGTTGCCCGCCGCCCGCGCGCTCGCCAAGCAGGTTGCCGATGCGCTCGACTATGTCGGCGTGCTGACGCTGGAATTCTTCGCCAGCGCCGACGGCCCTGTGTTCAACGAAATGGCGCCCCGCGTCCATAATAGCGGTCACTGGACCACCGAGGGGGCGCTCACCAGCCAGTTCGAGAACCATGTCCGCGCGATCTGTGGCCTGCCGCTCGGCGATACGGGCCTGGCCGCCCGGCAGGTCGAGATGCGCAACCTGATCGGCGACGATGCTGCGGAATGGCTGGCGATCCTGTCCGACCCGGAAAATCATCTCCACCTCTATGGCAAGCATGAGGCACGTCCGGGCCGCAAGATGGGGCATGTGACGCGGTTGTCGCTTTAATCTATTCACGTCGTCATCCCCGCGAAGGCGGGGATCCATCTCGCGCGTTCGCCCTATTGGCTTGGTTCGGTGATGGATTCCCGCCTGCGCGGGAATGACGAGGTTTTTTGGCGGAGGAAGCGCGATC
Organism: Sphingomonas sp. S-NIH.Pt3_0716; assembly: GCF_003950715.1. Classification (NCBI taxonomy): domain Bacteria; kingdom Pseudomonadati; phylum Pseudomonadota; class Alphaproteobacteria; order Sphingomonadales; family Sphingomonadaceae; genus Sphingomonas; species Sphingomonas sp. S-NIH.Pt3_0716. Next base: position 55,748 of record NZ_QLJK01000016.1, read on the forward strand.
ATGAGCGAGCAGCCGGACATCGTCCTGATCCTGGCCCGCGCCGACAATGGCGTGATTGGCCGGGAGGGCGACCTGCCCTGGCGGCTGCCGGCCGACCTCAGGCATTTCAAGGCGCTGACCGCCGGCCATCCGATGCTGATGGGGCGCAAGACGTTCGACAGCCTGCCCGGCCTGCTGCCTGGCCGTCGCCATATCGTGCTGACCCGCGATCTGGAATGGATGGGCGAGGGGGCGGAGGTCGCCCATGATGTCGACGCGGCGATCGCGCTGGCCGACGCACCGGTGCTGATGGTGATCGGCGGCGCGGAAATCTATCGCCTGTTCCTCGACCGGGCCGACCGGATCGAACTGACCGAGGTGCATGTCGACGCCGAAGGCGACGCCCATATCGCCTATCCCGATCAGGCGGACTGGCGCGAGACGGCGCGCGCGGATCATCCCGCGCAGGACGGGCGCCCGGCCTACAGCTTCGTGACGTTCGGGCGGAAGCCATAAACTTTCCTTCCGTTCGCCCTGAGCGAAGTCGAAGGGGCCCGTCGAGCGCAGCGAGACGCCCCCCTCCAGTTAAGTTTGGCGTTGAGGTGCACTTCGCTCCGCTCAGTGCAAGGCTTCGACTTCGCTCAGCCCGAACGGGAGGTGGTGATCGCCAATTGCCACGCCCTGTGTGTCACCCTATAGCCCCGGCCATGGAGCGGCTTACCAGCAATGCCCCGATCCCTGCGCATCTGCGCGGCGGCGTCATGGCGCTTGGCAATTTCGACGGCTTTCATGCCGGCCATCAGGCGGTGGTCGGCCGCGCGATCGCGCGTGCGCGGGCGGAGGGGCGGCCGGCGATCGTCGCCACCTTCGATCCCCATCCCATGCGTCTGTTCCAGCCCGATACGCCGCCCTTTCGCTTGACCACGCTGGACCAGCGCCAGGCGCTGTTCGCGGCTGCCGGTGCCGACGCGATGCTGGTGTTCGACTTCACCCGCGAACTCGCCGCGCTCGACCCGGCCGGCTATGTCCGCCTGCTGGTGGAGCAACTGGGCGTCGCCGCCGTCGTCACGGGTGAGGATTTTACTTTCGGCAAGGGCCGCAGCGGCACGATCGCCAGCTTCGCCGAACTGGGCCTGCCGGCCGAAGCGGTCGCACCGGTCACGGACGGGGAGGGGGTGATCAGCTCCAGCCGCATCCGCGCCGCATTGCAGGCGGGCGATTGCGCCACCGCCACCCGCCTGTTGACGCGTCCCTTCACGATCCAGGGCATGGTCCAGCATGGCGACAAGCTCGGCCGCACCATCGGCTTCCCGACCGCCAATATCGACCTTGGCCCTTATCTGCGCCCGGCCTTCGGCATCTATGCCGTGCGCGGGCTGCTGGCCGATGGCCGGGTGCTGGACGGCGCCGCCAACCTGGGCGTCCGCCCGACCTTCGATCCGCCCAAGCTGCTGCTGGAGCCGCATTTCTTCGATTTCGCCGAAAGCCTCTATGACCAGAGCATCGAAGTGCAGTTGATCCACTATCTCCGGCCGGAGGCGAAATATGACGGCCTCGACCCGCTGATCGCACAGATCGCACGCGACTGCGACGACGCACGGCAAATCCTTGCGGGAACGCCTTACCTCGCGTAGGGCGACGCTTCCACTTTTCCCGTTCGTGTCGAGCGAAGTCGAGACACGCGGCCGAGCGGAGCCGAGGCCCGGTTAGAGCCCTCGCTTCCCTCGGGCCGGCCCTTCGACTTCGCTCAGGGCGAACGTATTCATAAACTTGCACGGACATTCGATGACCGACCAGCCCGATTACAAAAGCACCGTCTTCCTTCCCGTCACCGACTTTCCGATGAAGGCCGGCCTCGCGCAGAAGGAACCGGCGATTGCCGCGCGCTGGGCGGCGATGGACCTGTACGGCAAGCTGCGCGAGAAGCGCGCCGGCCGCGAACGCTTCATCCTGCATGATGGCCCGCCCTACGCCAATGGCGACATCCATATGGGCCATGCGATGAACAAGGTCTTGAAGGACATCATCGTCCGCAGCCAGTCGCTGCTGGGCAAGGATGCGCCCTATGTGCCCGGCTGGGACTGCCACGGCCTTCCGATCGAATGGAAGATCGAGGAGGAATATCGCAAGAAGAAGATGAACAAGGACGAGGTGCCCGCCGCCGAATTCCGCGCCCAGTGCCGCGCCTATGCCGACAAATGGGTGGACGTGCAGAAGGAGCAGTTCAAGCGCCTGGGCGTGATGGGCGACTGGGCCGATCCCTATCTGACCATGAAGTTCGATGCCGAGGCGACGATCGTCGGCGAACTGCTGAAGTTTGCGGAAAGCGGCCAGCTTTATCGCGGCGCCAAGCCCGTCATGTGGTCCCCGGTCGAAAAGACCGCGCTGGCCGAGGCGGAGGTGGAATATGAGGACATCACCTCGACCCAGATCGACGTGGCGTTCGAGATCGTCGAAGCGCCGAACGCGCCCGAACTGGTCGGCGCCCATGCGGTGATCTGGACAACCACGCCCTGGACGATCCCGGTGAACCAGGCTTTGGCTTATGGGCCGGAGGTTGAGTATGTTGCGCACAAGGGGCGGCAGCAGCGTCTCGTAGATGTCACCCAACCGGCATCGCCCGAAAATCTAGAAACGGTCTGGGAAGGCACGGTTGTCATCGCCGCAGCACTTTTCGACGACTTCCGTGGCAAAACTGCCTTTGTGCCGGACGATATGTTCGCACCCCTTTGGGCTGGCAAAGGCTCCGACCTCGCCGGCGCCGTCGCGCGTCACCCGATGCACGCGCTTGGCGGCTTCTTCGCCAAGCCGCGTCCGTTCCTTGCGGGCGATTTCGTCACGACCGATGCGGGTACCGGCCTTGTCCATATGGCGCCCGACCATGGCGAGGACGATTTTGCCCTGTGCAAGGCGAACGGCCTGAACCCCGTCTTCGCGGTCGAGGGGGACGGCAAATATCGCGCCGACTGGCTGTGGCTGGGCGGGCAGGGCTCGGTCATCAACCCCAAGTTCGTCGGCAAGGATGGCCCGATCTGCACCGACCTGCGCGAAGCGGGCGCGCTGCTCGCCGCGTCGGACGACTTCAAGCACAGCTATCCGCATAGCTGGCGCTCCAAGGCGAAGATCATCTTCCGCTGCACCCCGCAATGGTTCATCCCGATGGACAAGCCGCAGGAAGGCGTGGTGGCCGATGTCGATGGCGGCGTGATGCCGACCCCGATCGTCACCGGCAACGGCCCGACCCTGCGCGAGATCGCGCTCGACGCGATCGAGCATACGCGCTGGGTGCCCGAGCGGTCGACCAACCGCATCCGTTCGATGGTGGAGGGGCGCCCCGACTGGGTGATCAGCCGCCAGCGCGCCTGGGGCGTGCCGATCGCGCTCTATGTTCATCGCAAGACTGGCGACTATCTCGTTGATAATTCGGTCAATGCGCGCATCATCGAGGCGTTCAGGGGCGCTGGTGCCGACGCCTGGTTCGGTGCCGATCATCAGGCGCTGCTCGGCCCCGATTATGACCTCAATGACTATGAGGTCGTAAACGACATTCTCGACGTCTGGTTCGACAGCGGCTCGACCCACAGTTTCGTGGTCGAGGGCCGCTATGGTGAAGGCGCGCGCGCCGACCTCTATATCGAAGGCTCCGACCAGCATCGCGGCTGGTTCCAGTCCTCGCTGCTGGAAAGCTGCGGCACCCGTGGCCAGGCCCCCTACAAGGCGGTGCTGACCCATGGCTTCGCGCTCGACGGCTCGGGCAAGAAAATGTCCAAGAGCCTGGGCAATGTCGTTGATCCGCTCAAGATCATGGCCGAAAGCGGCGCCGATATCCTGCGCGTCTGGGTCGCCAGCACCGACTATTTCGATGACGTCCGCATCGGCAAGGAAGTGCTGGCCGGTTCGTCCGACGCCTATCGCAAGCTGCGCAACACCTTCCGCTACATGCTCGGCGCCCTGTCCGACTATGATGAGAGCGAGGCGGTGTCCTACGCCGAGATGCCGGAGCTGGAGCGCTACATGCTCCACCGCCTGGCCCAGCTCGACGCGGAGCTGCGCGCGGTGGTCGACAAGGCGGCGAAGAGCGAGAACTGGCTGGAATTTTCCCGCTACACCCGCGCCATCTTCGACTTCGCGAACAGCGACCTGTCGGCCTTCTTCTTCGATATCCGCAAGGACTGCCTCTATTGCGATGCGAAGTCGGACCCCAAGCGTCGCGCCTATCGCACCTTGCTCGATACTTTGTTCCACGCGCTGGTCCGCTATGTCGCGCCGATCATCCCCTTCACTGCTGAGGAAGTATGGCAGAGCCGCTTCCCAAGTGACGAGGATAGCGTCCATTTCCTGGAATGGCCGGAGGTCGACCATCGCTGGATCGACAGCCATCTGAACGACAAATGGGCGGAGCTGCGCGACCAGCGCGAGCAGGTCAACGAGGCGATCGAACCCTTCCGCCGCGAGAAGGTGATCCGCTCCAGCCTGGAGGCCGATGTCACCATGGGCGAAATGCTGCCCAGCGACGGTGTGAACTTCGCCGAAATCGCCATCGTCGCCCGGATCGAGATGGGCGTGGGCGACGGCATCATCGTCAAGCCCAGCGAGTGGCACAAGTGCGGCCGCTGCTGGCGCCTGCTGCCCGAGGTCGAGGAAGATGGCACGCTGTGCCACCGCTGTGACGAGGTGTTGAAGGCATGAGTGCCATCAACCATCGCCCGCTGGGGCTGACGGTCGCGATCGTCACCCTCGCGCTCGACCAACTGGTCAAATATACCGTCACCTATCCGCTTGCGCTGCAGAGCCGGGCGGATGCGGGGATCGAGATATTGCCCTTCTTCCGCCTGCGCTGGCTGGAAAATCGCGGCGTCTCGATGGGCTTCTTCCATGCCGACAATGATACGATGCGCTGGATGCTGGTTGGCATGACCATGTTGATCGCCGGCTTCGTGGGCGTGTGGATGTGGCGTGAAAAGGCGCGGTCGGACGTCGCGGCGCTCGGCCTGGTGCTGGGTGGCGCGATCGGCAATATCGTCGACCGGATGCGGCTGGGCTATGTCGTCGACTATGCCGACCTGCATTTCGGCGAATGGCGGCCCTTCCTGATTTTCAACCTGGCCGACGCGGCCATCACGTTCGGCGTGCTGATCCTGCTTGCGCGGGCGCTGCTGCTGCGCGAGAAGGGCGCAAAGACGGAGACCCTGAAGTAATGCGTAAACTGATCCTCGCCGCCGGCCTTGTTGCAACCCTGTCGGCGTGCGGCGGCGGTGGTAACGGCCTGCTCAATCGTGGCCGTCCCGACGAGTTCGCTGTGACGCGCCAGGCGCCGCTGGTCGTGCCGCCCGATTTCGCGCTGGTCCCGCCCGCGCCGGGCACCCCGGCTGCCGCTACGGTCGATTCGAGCCGCGCCGCGCAGGAAGCGCTGTTCGGCGGTCCGGCCCCGCGTAGCGCATCGGAAAGCGCGGCGCTGAATTCGGCCGGCCGCGGCACGGCCGCCGCCGGCATCCGCTCGCAGGCGGGCGATCCGGGCACCGAAGTGGTCGACAAGGGCGCCACCACCCGCGACATCATCGCTGCGCCCGAAGGCGACGGCCAGGACGCCCGCGCCGCCACCGGCACGCAGACGACCCCGCCGCAGCAATAATCTATGGGGAAGGGGGCGCCTGATCGCCCCCTTCCGCAAGGGCCTTGAGCCGGGCGAGCGTGCCATCCCATTGCGCGCCGACCCGGCCGAGCCAATCCTGCGCCGCCGCGACCGCCTCCCGGCGCAGCGCGAAATGCACTTCCCGTCCCTGCTTGCGCCTGCGCACCAGCCCGGCGCCGTGCAGCACATCCAGATGCTTGGTCACCGCCTGACGGCTGATCGGCAGGCCTTCGCCCAGTTGCACGATCGAGCGCCCATTGCCGTCGCCCAACCGCGCGATGAGGCCGAGGCGCGTGGGATCGCCCAGTGCGGCGAAAATCTCAGCCGGTGACATGGTCGCGGATATTCTTCACCTGTTCCGCCCAGCCGCCGTCATTGTCGCGCATGACATTGGTGCGGCGCGGTTCGGGCACCGCATCGAACCCGCTTTCGGTGACGGTCAGGCGGGTGCCGCCGTCGATCGGCTCCAGCACGAATTCCACCAGCGTCCATTCGGGCACCGGCACGCCGCTCTCCATCAGCGCCTTGTCGCCGCCGGTCGCAGGCCATTCATAGGCAAGACGGGTCATCGGCTCGATCGCCACGACCCGCGCTTCCCAGCGATACGCCTCATAGCCCGGATAGGTCATGTGCCCGGTCGAGGGCTGGCCGATGGCAAAGGGCTGGTCGAGCGCCACGCGGAACCAGGTGCCGAATTGCGCATGGTCGGTCAGGGCGTCCCATACCCGTTCTACCGGCGCGGCGATGTCGATCGTCTTGATGATGCTGTCGGTCATGATAGGCAACCTCCTGATTGCCTATATGCGCCTCATGGCAGGGATATGCAACTATATGGTTGCTCTATAGCGGCCCGCCAGCGTAGCGGATCGAGGCCCGGCCGGTCGCCCGCACGGGCAGATACAAGCCCTGACCATGGGCGCTGATCTGGCCGATTTCCGTGCTGTCCAAATTGGTGCGGATGCGGAAATGCGCGGTTTTGCGGTCGCCGATGGCGCGCCGGATCTTGCCCTTCAAATCCTCCAGATCATGGGTGAAATTCTGGCTGAGCGCGCCAGCGATGGCGGCGGAAAAGGCGGGGCTTCCCGCCAGCGCGATCAAGATATCGCCGCCAATCCCATCGCTGGTGCCGGTCACCTGCAGATCCTCGAAATGGACCAGCGCCGAATTGGGCTGGTTGACCGGGCGGGCGGTCAGCCAGACGGTGCCATGGGTATCGCCCAGCTTGCCGCTTGCCGGACGCGCCGCGAGCGTGACGCCCACGGCAATGCGGTTGCCCGTCGTGCCATAGGCGGTCAGCCCGTCGAAGCGCGCGGTGATCGGGCCGAGCTTGGGCAGGTCGAACGGGCGCGCGGCGCGCTTGTGCAGGGCGCGCAGGATGACCGGCTCCAGTTGCGCATAATCGGCCCGCACCGGCAGGAAGAAATGTAGCGCGTCATTGATTGGTGCGCGCGCGGGCGATGGCAGTCCGGTCGGCTGCGGATCGACCGGCCGGTCGCCGACCACGGTTTCGGTCAGCGCCTCGATCCCCAGCCGGAAACGCAGTTGCGCGCCGCTGTTGCTATAGCCGTCGAACAGGAAGCGTTGCGGCGTGATGCGCATCCATACCGGCGGATCATGGTCGTTGAGTGACAGGGTGGTGAAGGCCGAACGCCACAGCCGCTCGATCTTGCCGCGCAGGTCGACCTTGGCCAGTTCGCGCGGCAATTGCCGTTCGAGGTCGCGCAGGACCGGCGCGATCTTGCGGTCGACCTTGTCGGCGAAGGTGATGCGCTGGCCGAGGAAATCGATGCCGGGCGTCTGGCTCCAGTCATAGCTGAGCTTCAGCGTGCCGTGGGGGCGCCACTGGTCATCGATGCCGAGCTGAAGTCGGGCATGGGCCATGGCGTCGCCGGTGGCGGTCTCGCCTTTCAGCAGCCCGCCGACATCGCGGGCGCTGACCTGCGCATGGATCGGGATGTCAGCGATCAGGTCGCGGCCATTGCCGCGCAGGCGGATCGGTCCGCGCGTGACTTCACCGATGATGTGGCAGTCGATCGGCGGCGTCACCTTGATCTGCTTGCCGAACAATTTGACCCGCTTGGGCTGGACGCAGCGCGTGCCTGGCCGGTCGATGCGCCACAGCTGTCGCGGCATGGCCCGCTCGATCGCCAGGGCAATCCGGGCGCGGTCGATCTCCACCGGGACGCTGATGATGGAAGATGCGCTGGTCGCCGGCACGGGATCATTGGCGCGCGGCGGCGGCTCCACCGCCGGTTTCTGCGAACAGGCGGCGAGCAGCGGCAGGAGCAGCAGCCAGCGATGATGTCGACCCGGCAATGCTCTGCCCAACCGCCTTCTCCCGGACATGGTCCAGCGGAAGGCAGGCTAGGGCAGTTGGGTGAGGAGGTCCAGCGCGGACCTTCAGGCCCGCGCTTCCTCCACGCCGGCGCTGTTGTGGCGCAGCGCCGTCAGCACCGTGTCGACGATCGCATCGGCATCCAGCCGCGCGTCGGCATATTGCTGTTCGGGCTTGTCCTGGTCCTGGAAGATGTCGGGCAGGCGCATGGTGCGGATCTTGAGGCCATTGTCGGTCAGCCCAAGGTCGCTCGCCAGGGTGAGGACATGGGCGCCCAGACCGCCGATCGATCCTTCCTCGATCGTCACCGCCACCTCATGGGTGGTCAGCATCCGGCGGATTAGCGCTTCGTCCAGCGGCTTGGCGAAGCGCAGGTCGACGACGGATGCCGACAGGCCCTTGGCCTCCAGCGTGTCGGCGGCCTTCATCGCTTCCTCCAGCCGGGTGCCGAGCGACAGGATCGCGACCTGGCGCCCTTCGCGCACGACGCGGCCCTTGCCGATCTCCAGCGCTTCGGGAACTTTCGGCATGGCGACGCCGGTGCCGTTGCCGCGCGGATAGCGCACCGCGATCGGCCCGCTGTCATGCACGGCGCAAGTATGGACCATGTGCGTCAGTTCCGCCTCGTCGGCTGCAGCCATCACGACGAAATTGGGCAGGCTGGCGAGATAGGTGACGTCGAAGCTGCCGGCATGGGTGGAGCCGTCGGCACCGACCAGACCGGCGCGGTCGATGGCGAAGCGCACGGGCAGGTTCTGGATGGCGACATCATGCACCACCTGGTCATAGGCGCGCTGCAGGAAGGTCGAATAGATGGCGCAGAAGGGCCGCATCCCTTGCGCCGCGAGGCCCGCCGCGAAGGTCACGGCATGCTGTTCGGCGATGCCGACGTCGAAGGTCCGGTCGGGGAAGGCCAGCTCGAACTTGTCGAGCCCTGTGCCCGACGGCATGGCGGCGGTGATCGCGCAGACGCGCGGGTCGCGCTGCGCTTCGGCGATCAGCGCCTGGGCGAAGACATTGGTGTAGCTGGGCGGACCCGGAGGGGCCTTGGCCTGGGTGCCGGTGATGACGTCGAATTTCTGCACGCCATGATATTTGTCGGCGGCCGCTTCGGCCGGGCCATAGCCCTTGCCCTTCTGGGTCACGACATGGATCAGGCACGGCCCTTCGGCCGCATCGCGGACATTTTCCAGCACCGGGATCAGATGTTCGAGATTATGGCCGTCGATCGGGCCGACATAATAGAATCCCAGTTCCTCGAACAGGGTGCCGCCGGTCGCCATGCCGCGGGCGAACTCGTCGGTCTTCTTGGCCGCCTTGTGTAGCGGGCGGGGCAGCTTGCGCGCCAGCTTCTTGGCCATGTCGCGCAGGCCCAGAAACTCGCGGCTCGACACCAGTCGGGCGAGATAGGCGGACAGGCCACCGACGGGAGGGGCTATCGACATGTCATTGTCGTTGAGGATAACGACCAGACGGTTGCCGGCCTCGCGTGCGTTGTTCATCGCCTCATAGGCCATGCCAGCCGACATGGCGCCATCGCCGATCACGGCGATGCCCTTGCCCGGCTTGTCCTGCATCTTGTTGGCGACGGCAAAGCCGAGCGCTGCGCTGATCGAGGTAGAGCTGTGCGCCGCGCCGAACGGGTCATATTCGGATTCGGCGCGCTTGGTGAAGCCGCTGAGGCCGCCGCCCTGGCGCAGGGTGCGGATGCGATCGCGCCGGCCGGTCAATATCTTGTGCGGATAGCATTGATGGCCCACGTCCCAGACCAGCTTGTCGTTGGGCGTGTCGAACACATAATGGATGGCGGTGGTCAGTTCCACGACACCCAGGCCCGACCCCAGATGGCCCCCGGTCACGCCGACGGCGGCGATGGTTTCGGCGCGCAGCTCATCGGCTAGCTGGCGGAGCTGGTCGGGCTGCAGCTTGCGCAGGTCGGCGGGGATCTTGACGGTGTCGAGCAACGGCGTGGACGGATTGGACATGGGGAACTGCCTACTCGCTTTCCTGCGCCAAGTCGAACCCTGACGTCATGCAGGGGGGCGCCAAATCTTCAATCAGGGAAACGGCGCGGGTGAAACGACTGTCCCAATCCCCGCCGACCGAAGCCCAGGTAACGCCGCTGTCGATCAGCACGTTCCGGCTGATATCGGCAAATCGCGCCCGCACCGGATCGTCGCCATAGATACGCGTGCCATCGTCGATCCAGGCGACATCGGGTTCCAGCAGCAGATAGAGGTCGGCCTTCGGGTAGGCGAGCAGCGCGTCGGGCGCATGGCCGATCATCATCTCGGCCCAGGCCGCCGTCATCAGCGCGTCGGTGTCAGCGAACAGGCGACGGTTGGCCAGTCGCTGGCCGGCGGTGATCGTCGCGGACTGGGCCGCGCCGATCAGCAGCAGGTCGGCCTCGTCCATATCGACACTGTGAACTTCGGCCTGGGCGCGGCCATATTCGGGCACCCAGATCGTGTCGAAATGCCGGGCGAGGCGTTCGGCCAGCACCGACTTGCCGGTGCTTTCGACGCCATGCAGCACGATCGTCCGGGTGAAATGCGCGCGGACCGGCGGCGCGATCCAGCGCCACTGGCTCCAGGGATCGGCACGCACGGCGCTGGCGGACAGGCCGCCCAGTCCGTCCTGGTCCGCGCCCAGGATCCGGGCACCCAGCGGCACGAAGCGCCCGCCGACTTCCTGCGCCAGCCGCAGCCCATAGGCTTCGCCTGCGAACAGCAGGTCAATCGGCTCGGGGTGGGCCTGGGCCACGATGGCCCGCCAGATCGGCCAGAAGTCGGTGGAGTCTTCAGGCGCCTGCGGCACGACGGCGTCATGGCCGATCACCCGGCACCCCGGCGCCAGGTCGCGCATCCACTGCAGCCGCAGTGGACCGGGGATCGGATCGCCCGGCAGCCAGCAGACCAGGATGGTGAGTTCGTCCACCATCGCCCGCGCGCTGTCGATCAACATCTGATGGCCGGCATGAGGCGGCATGAACTTGCCGAGCAGGAAGCCGCGGGTCATGCCGGCGCCCGGCCCATCGTGCGGCGCCAGGCGATCAGGCCCCATAGTGCGATGAAGAAGAAGATGGCGTAGAGGATCGACGTCGCGATCAGGCCGCGGCTCCAGAACAGGCCGGTGGCAAGGGCATCGACCGCCACCCACAGAACCCAGCTTTCGATCTTGCGCTGCGACTGCAATATCTGTGCGGCGACGCTCATGCCGGCGATCATGGCGTCGGCGAAGGGCGCGGCGGCATCGGTGAAGCGGGCCATGCCCATGCCCCAGGCCAGGCTGGCCAGCGCAGTGCCCGCGATCCAGGCAAGGCGGGCCGGTGTGCCGAGGCGCGCGACCGCAATGCCGCCGTCGGCGACCTTCTCGCTCTGCACCCAGTTCCACCAGCCATAGGCGTTGATCACCAGGAAGAAGATTTGCAGCAGCGCGTCGCTGTAGAGCTTCGCCTCGAAAAAGACGAAGAAATAGAGCGCGACCATGGCGATGCCGAACGGATAGTTCCACAGCGAACGGCGTGCCACCAGCACGACATTGACCAGGCCGAGCGCCGCTGCGACCCATTCGGTGATGGTCATGAACCGCCCGTCAGTGGCAGGCGCTGCAGGTGCCGCGCACTTCGATCACCGGACGCACCGGCGCAAAGCCGGCCTTTTCCGCCACCGACCGCAGCGATCCGGTGATGGGATCATTGTCGATATGCGTCACCTGGCCGCAATTGTCGCAGACCAGGAAGATGCAGTCATGATGGCAACCGGGATGCGCGTTGGCGATATAGGCGTTCGCGCTTTCCACCCGCATCGCGATATTGTTCGCCACGAACAGGTCGAGGATGCGGTAGACGCTGTTGGGCGCGACCCGCTTGCCGCGCGCCTTGGACACAGTGTCGGCGATATCATAGGCCGATGCCGGCTTTTCTTCGGCCGCCAGTGCGTCGAAGATGGCGGCGCGCATCGGCGTCCACTGCTCATCCTTCGCCTCCAGCGTAGCCTGCGCCGCGTCGGCCAGCTTCTTGCCGGTGGGTTCCTGATGATGATGGTGCGAATGATCTGCCATGGCGATTATCTAGGCGTGTCCACCTGCGGCGGCAAGTGGCTGGCTCAGCCGCGCTGCCAATAGGCAATGGCCGCCCAGAGCCAGCCGCCGATCATCATCGCGCCGCCGATCGGCGTCACTGCGCCCAGCCAGCGCGGGCAGCCCAGTGCCATGGCATAGAGGCTGACGGCAAAGATCGCTGCGCCGATGAGCAGCAACAGGGCGCCGCCGCGCGTGATGCCCATGATCGTCAGGACGGCGACGGCATGGATCAGCTGATAGAGGCCCCCGGTGCGCAGCCACTCCGCCGCCTGCGGGCTGGCGGCGCCATGGGCGCCAAAGGCACCGGCAGCAATGGCAAGCGCTGCCGACAGGGCGGCCAGAATGGCGATCATGCTTCTTCTCCATCTCCGCGCGCGCGCAGGCGCATGCCCCGGCCGGGGCGGTACATCAGATCCTTGGCCGCCAGCAGATTGCCATGCTCGATCTGCAGGGCGAGCCGCTGGCCGTCATTCTCGCGATATTGGCGCTCGACTTCCTCGACCTCTTCGGGCGGCACACCCAGCGTCTGCATCGCCTGGACGCCCATGCAGATGGCCGATTCGAACACTTCCCGTACCACGCCGGCCAGTTCGATATCCTGCATCGCCAGGATCTGGCGACGATCGAACACGCGCGCCATCAGCGCGGCCTGGGGGAAGGCCTCGGCAATGGGCTGCAGCACACGGCCATCCAGCGAAGGATCGTCGATGCAGAAGGCGATCAGCCGGGCTTCGTCGGCACCGGCGCGGCGGAGCAGGTCGATCCGCGTGCCGTCCCCATAATAGACCTTCATGTCGAAGCGGCTCGACACCTCGATCTGGGCGGGCTTCTTGTCGATCAGCACCACGCCGAAGCCGTGGCCCATCAGCATCTGGGCCACGGTCTGGCCGAACCGGCCATAGCCCACGATGATGGCGCTGCCGCGCGGCGCATCCTCCGGCCCCGGCAGGTCGTCGCGATCCTTGGGCTGGGCGAATTCGAAGCGGCGAGCAAACAGCATCAGGAAGGGCGTGGTCGCCATGGAGAAGGTGACTATCGCGCTGAACAGGCTCGCCGCCTGCGGCGCGATCAGATAGGCATTTTGCGCCTGGGCGAAGAGGACGAAGCCAAATTCACCGCCCTGGGAGAGCAGCAGGCCGGCGCTCAATGCCTGTTGCCAGGCCATGCCGAACAGCCGGGCGAGCAGGGCGATGATCGCGGTCTTGGCGGCCACCAGCATCGCCGCCATGCTGATAACGAACAGGGGATTGGCGGCGACGGCGCGCAGGTCCAGCACCATGCCGACGGCCAGGAAGAAGAGGCCGAGTAGTATCGAGCGGAACGGCTCCACGTCGGACTCGATCTCGTGGCGATAGGGCGAGTCGGCCAGCATCACGCCCGCGACGAAGGCGCCAAGCGCGGTCGAGAGGTGCAAGCTGTGCATCACCGATGCGGCGGCCAGCACGGTGAACAGGCCGACCGCAACGAACAGTTCGCGCTCGCCCTGCCGACCGACCAGATTGAGCAACGGTCGCAGGATGAAGCGGCCGGCCAGCACCAGCCCGGCGATCGCGGCGACGGTATAGCCGGCCAGCACCCATCCGGGCGGGCCGCCCGCGTCGGCCGGATTGCGGGACAGGGCGGCAACGATGGTAATCAGCGGAACGATCGAGAGATCCTGGAACAGCAGGATCGAGAAGACCTTCTCGCCAAAGGGCGAGTTGATGCGGCCGCTGCTCTTGAGGCTGGGCAGCACCTGCGCGGTCGAGGAGAGGGCGAGCGGCAAGCCGAGTGCGATCGCCGCGCCCCCGGTGAAACCGGTCGAATAGAAGATGATCGCGATGAGGGCGAGGCCGCACAGCACGACCTGCGCCAGGCCAAGCGCGAAGATGTCGCGCTTCAGTCGCCACAGGCGCGCGGGATGGAGTTCGAGGCCGACGAGGAAGAGCAGCAGGACGATGCCGATTTCGGCAATGGCGAGCTTCGATTCCGCGCCGCCGACCAAGCCCAGCCCTTGCGGGCCGACGAGCGCGCCGGCGACCAGATAGCCCAGCACCGCACCCAGGCCGAAGCGGCGGAACAGCAGGACGAAGGCGACGGCGACGCCGAGCAGGATCACGCCTTCGGACAGGAGGACGTCGGTGGCCGACATGGCGGTTTCGGCAACCGGCATCAGGCGTCCGCCATCCGCGCGGCTTCGGCGATCGCTTCGAAACCGAGCCGGATCGAGGGATGGCGCGCAGGATAGCCGCGAGCCGGCGCCAGCACTGCAAGGCCGGGCCAGAAATCGAGATCCTCGCTCTCGCCAGACAGATAGGCGGCCAGCTTGTCGCGTGCCTCTGCCAGTTCGTCAGCGGTCAGGCCGATCGCCTGGGCCGCCATCAGCGCGGCGGAGGCCTGGCCCAGGGCGCAGGCCTTCACGTCCAGGCCCATTTCGGCGAGCTTGCCGTCGGCCATGCGGACATCGGCCGTGATGCGCGAGCCGCAGGTCGGTGACCGCTTCTCCACGCTGGCCTGCGGATCGGCCAGCCGCTGGTGGTGCGGGATGCTCGCCGCGAGGCGAAGAATGTCGTTATTGTAGAGGGATGCGCTCATTATCCCTCCATGTAGGACAGTTATGCCTGCGGGAGAAGGCGGCAAAATGGCCTAGGGGCCGCGATAGCGCAGCGCGTCCACCAATATGCTGAACGCAGCGGCCGGCTGGCGGCGGCTGGGATAATAGAGATGATAGCCGGCAAAGGGCGGGCACCAGTCCTCCAGCACCGGGATCAGCCGGCCTTCGTCGATATCCGCGCGCACCTGATCCTCCATCACGAAGGCGAGGCCGAAGCCGGCGAGGGCGGCGCGGCGGATCATCTCGATGCTGTTGAACGCCAGTTGCCCCTCCACCCGCACCCGGATTTCATGGCCGTCCTTTTCCAGTTCCCAGGCGTAAAGGCCGCCGGCGCTGCGCAGGCGCAGATTGATGCAGTCATGAGCGGCCAGATCCTGCGGCGTGCGCGGCACCGGGCGGCTGGCGAAATAGGCGGGCGCGCCGACCACGATCATGCGCAGGTCCGGGCCGATGCGCACGGCGACCATATCCTTGGCGATCGCCTCGCCCAGCCGCACGCCGGCATCGAACCGCTCCTTGACGATATCGACAAAGCCGGAATCGATGCTCAATTCGACATGGATGTCGGGATAGCGCGGTAACAGCCGTTGCAATGCTGGCCAGACGACCGTGTTGCTGGCATGTTCGGCGGCGGTGATGCGGATGGTGCCGGCCGGCCGTTCGCGCAGGTCGCCGAGCGAAGCGAGTTCGGTCGCGATGCTGTCGAGCGCCGGGCGCAGCGTCGCGGACAGGCGATCGCCGGCCTCGGTCAGGGAGACGCTGCGGGTGGTGCGGGTGAGCAGGCGGACGCCCAGGCGCGTTTCCAGCCGCCTGATGGTATGGCTGAGCGCGGACTGCGACGTGCCGAGCAGCGCGGCCGCTCGGGTGAAATTGCCGGTGTCGGCGACCATCAGGAAGGCGTTGAGGTCGACCAGCTCTTCGCGCCGCATTCATGAACTCCGGATATAAAGTCTTGCCGCTTTTATGATCTAATCCGCCGCTTGGCGACAGCCTATCTTCCGTTCGGACATCAAATCGGAGTGACCGCTATGGAAAAGCGACTTTTGGGCAAGAGCGGGCTGGAGGTTTCGGCCATTGGCCTTGGCTGCATGGGCCTCAATTTCGGCTATGGCACCGCCGTCAGCCAGGATGAAGGGATCAGATTGATCCGGGCGGCTGTCGACTTCGGTGTCACCTTCTTCGACACGGCGGAGGTCTATGGCCCCTATACCAACGAGGAAATGGTCGGCGCCGCGCTGGCGCCGGTGCGCGACCAGGTGGTGATCGCCACCAAGTTCGGCTTCGACATCGGCGCCGGTCTTGGCGCGCTCAACAGCCGGCCGGACAATATCCGCGCGGTGGCGGACGCCTCGCTCAAGCGGCTGGGTGTCGAGGTGATCGATCTTTTCTACCAGCATCGCGTCGATCCGGCCGTGCCGATCGAGGATGTGGCGGGAGCCGTCAAGGACCTGATCGCCGAGGGCAAGGTCAGGCATTTCGGCCTGTCCGAGCCGTCAGCTGCAACGGTCCGCCGCGCCCATGCGGTGCAGTCGGTCGCCGCACTCCAGAATGAATATTCGCTCTGGACCCGTGGCCCGGAAACCAACGGCATCCTTGAAACCTGCGAGGAACTGGGCATCGGCTTCGTGCCCTACAGCCCGCTCGGCAAGGGCTTTCTGACCGGCGCGATCAGCAAGGATACGGCGCTGGCCGAAGGCGATTTCCGCAACAGCCTGCCGCGCTTTGCCGCCGAGGCGCGGGAGAAGAACCTGGCGCTGGTCGATCTGCTCAAGGGCATCGCGGCCGAGAAGGGGGCGACCCCGGCGCAGATCGCGATCGCCTGGCTGCTGGCGCAGAAGCCTTGGATTGTGCCCATCCCCGGCACCACCAAGCTCCATCGGCTGGAGGAAAATCTGGGCGCGGCCACGGTCGAACTGAGTGATGCCGACCTGACTCGGATCCGCGCGGCGGCCGATGCCATCCCGGTGGAGGGCGAGCGCTACCCGCCGCATCTGCTCGAAATCGTCGGGCGCTAACTACGGATGGGCCGGGGTGTTTCCCCGGCCCATTGCGCGTTGGTCCCTGTCAGCCTATCGCCGCCGCGAACGGCCGGAACGAAAGGACAGCGCGGCGATGCACATATTGGTCGATGCCGACGCCTGCCCGGTGAAGGAGGAAATCTACAAGGTTGCCTTCCGCCATGGCGTGCCGGTCACCATCGTCAGCAACAGCCCGATCCGCATTCCGGCGCATGAGTTGATCGACCGCGTGGTGGTGAGCGACGGGTTCGACGCCGCCGACGACTGGATCGCCGAACGCGCCGGTGCCGATACGCTCTGCATCACCGCCGACATTCTGCTTGCCGACCGCTGCCTCAAGGCCGGGGCGGGGGTGATCGCGCCCAATGGCAAGCCCTTCACCAGCGCCTCGATCGGCAGCGCGATTGCTGTGCGGGCGATCATGGCGGACTTGCGCGCCGGCGCCGTGGGCGATCCAGTCGGGGGCCCGCCGCCTTTCTCCAAGGCCGATCGATCCCGCTTCCTTTCCGCGCTGGACGAGGCGATCGTGCGGATGAAGCGGGGGCGGTGATGGGCGATTATGACGCGATAATCCTGGGCGCCGGCGCCGCCGGCATGATGTGCGCAGCGACCGCCGGCCAGCGCGGCCGCCGGGTGTTGCTGGCCGACCATGCCGATACGCCGGGCAAGAAAATCCTGATCTCCGGCGGCGGCCGCTGCAATTTCACCAATATCCATACCGCTGCCGACCGCTATCTGTCGGCCAATCCGCATTTCGCCAAATCGGCGCTGGGCCGCTACACGCCGCAGGATTTCCTTACCCTGATCGGTCGCTATGGCATTGCCTGGCATGAAAAGACGCTGGGCCAGCTTTTCTGCGACGGATCGGCAAAGCAGGTCGTGGCCATGCTAGCAAAGGAGTGCGCTGCCGGCGGCGTGACCATGGCGCTGGGCCAACCGGTGACGGATATCAGCCATGGCGATGGCCTGTTTCGCGTCAAGCTGGGCGATCGCATCGTGTCGGCGCCGTCTTTGGTGCTGGCGACCGGTGGCCCGTCCATCCCGAAATTGGGCGCTACCGGCTTCGCCTATGAGATTGCGCGCCAGTTCGACCTCAAGGTGGTGCAGCCCCGGCCGGCACTGGTGCCCTTCACCCTGGGGCCGGACGACGCCCTGTTCCAGTCGCTCTCCGGTGTATCGGCCGAGGTGGAGGTGCGCTGGAACAAGACCCGGTTTCGCGAGGCGGCGCTGTTCACCCATCGCGGCCTCTCCGGCCCGGCGATGCTGCAGATTTCCTCCTATTGGGAACATCGCACGCCGATCCACGTCAATTTCCTGCCCGATCTCGGCGTGGACTGGTTGCTGGCCGAAAAGCGCAACCGCCCGCGCACCGGCTTGCGGCGCGTGCTGGTCGAGCGCTTCCCCGAGCGCATGGCCGATGCCCTGCTCGAACGGATCGGCACGCAGGGTGACCTTGGCAATCTGCCCGACAAGACCCTGCGCCAGATTGGCGAGCGGCTGGCGGGTTGGTCCTTCATCCCCTCCGGCACCGAAGGCTATGCCAAGGCGGAGGTCACGGTCGGCGGCATCGCCACCGCCGGCCTGTCGTCGCGGACGATGGAAGCCGCCAAGGTGCCGGGGCTCTACGCCATTGGCGAGGCGGTCGACGTCACCGGCTGGCTTGGCGGCTATAATTTCCAATGGGCCTGGGCCAGCGGCTGGGCGGCCGGGCAGGCGCTCTAGGCACGCCCCACGGTCTGCGCCTGCGCGGCCGCGATGCTGGCCTGAAGATGCTGGCGGCGGAAGGGCTTGGAAAGGCGAGGGATATCCGGCGCGATCAGGTCGACGCCTTCATAGCCCGATATGATGAGTAGCGCGATCTCGGGATGGTCGACGCGCAGCCGCAGCGCCAGTTCGGCGCCGGTCATGCCGGGCATGATATGGTCGGTGACGACAATGTCGGGCCGGAAATCGGCGGCGATCATGCTGAGCCCCAGTTCGGCATTGTCGATGTCGACCACGTCATAGCCTAGGTCGGTCAGCATTTCCCGCGTGCCATGGCGGACCAGGGCATTGTCGTCGATCAGCAGCACCTTGCCTTGCGTTGCTGCGATCTCGCCGCCATCGCCATCCGCCACGACAGCCACCGGCTTCTGCTTCTCGATCGGCAGCCAGAGCTGGATTTCCGTGCCCTGGCCCACTTCGCTGACGATTTCCAGCGCGCCGCCCAACTGGCCGGCCAGGCCATGGGCCATCGATAGCCCAAGGCCGGTGCCATGGCCGACCGGCTTGGTCGTGAAGAAGGGCTCGGTTGCGGACGCCTTGACCGCCGGGGTCATGCCGATGCCGGTGTCGGTGATGCGCAGGCAGACGAATTGGCCGGGGATCAGCGGCACGGGGAGGCGGCTCTTGCACCGTTCGGCGGAAATGATGACCTGGCCGCCGTTCGGCATGGCGTCGCGCGCGTTGACCACCAGGTTGAGGATGGCCAGTTCCAACTGATGTCGATCGGCGCGTACCGGCGGCACATCCGGCGCGGCATCGACATGGAGAATGATCTGCGGGCCGACCGTGCTGACCAGCAAGGTCTGCATATTCTCCAGCGTCTCGGAAAGATTGACCGATGTCGGCTGCAACGGTTGGCGACGGCCGAAGGCCAGCAGCCGCTTGACCAGCGTCTGCGCGGTTTCCGCCGCCTGCATCGCGATATTGGCGGTGCGCGCTACCGCTTCGGGGGATCGGCCGCCGGCGATGATCTGGTCCAGCCCGCCGATGATCGGCGTCAGCAGATTGTTGAAGTCATGCGCGACATGCCCGGTCAACTGGCCCAGCACGTCCATCTTCTGGATTTGCCGCAGCTTGTCCTGCGCGCTTTCCAGTTCGCTCGTGCGTTCGCGCACGCGCTGGTCTAGATGATCGTTCAGGGATTCGAGTGCGCTGAAGAGCCGGCCATTTTCGAGTGCGGTGGACGCGGCCCGTGCCAGCGCTTCGAGCAGCGAAATCTCATTGTCGGTCGGCATCGCCGGTTCGGACCAATAGGCGCCCACGGCGGCGATCGGGTCGACCCGGCCGATCGGCACCATGATCATGCTGCGGACGAAGGTCTGGCTATAGGCATCGACCGGCACCCGGACATCGTCGAATATGTCGGCGATGACCGCGGTTTCCTGGTTCAGCATCGCCCAGCCGGACACACAGGTTTCCGCCGGGAATCGTTGCCCGGCCCATAAAGGCGCCTTGGCGTCCTCGGCGATATAATGGCATTTGTCGCCGTCGCGCAGCACGACCGCAATACCGTCTGCGCCGACGGCGCGGCGGGCGAAGGCACGCAGGACGGCGACCACCGCATCCAGGGACCGCGCGCCGGCCAGGGCTTCCATGGCCTCGGCCGCTATGGTCCAGCGGGCCGCGAGCGCCTTCTGCGTCGAATGGTCTTCCCGGCCATATGCTCCATTCATCGTGTGACCTCTGAAGTGGAAGGGAATCGCACTATATCATCGATCAGACGGGCAGGGGAAATGGAGATTTGTCAGTAGGTTAAGACCAGGTATGATTGCATAATATACGCAATTTTACGGCCTGTTCGCGCGGGCGCGGAGCCATGAAATGCGGGCTATCGAAATCGCCGTCATGGCTGCGGCGGTTCATTTTCCTGTGGCTGGGTCGGCGCGATCCGCGGTGGGGGCACGCCCTGCGGCGGCGGCGGCAAGGGCTGGTCGGACGGAAGGCGAAGCTGGTTGCCGTCGATCGTGACGGTCATTCCGCCCTGATCCATGCCGACGCCGACATTGCCGATGCCGGTTTCGACGCTGACATTGGCGATGGCGTTGACCAGGTCGGGATCCTGCTCTTCCTCGGGCACCTTCTCGACCGGCTCGTTGATGGCGCCGGCCATGAAATTGCGCCAAATACGTGCTGGCACACCGCCGCCGGCCGCGCCGCCGGGCAGCGGGGCATTGTCATCATTGCCGATCCATACCGCCGTCACCAGGCCGCCGGCATAGCCGACGAAAATCGCGTCGCGACTATCCTGGGTCGTGCCGGTCTTGCCGAAGGTGCTGGTGCGCAGCGCCGCTGCGCTGCCGGTACCGCGATTGGCGGCGGACGACAGGAGGTCGCGGATCATTTCGAGCTGATCGTCGCTGAAATGACGCTGGCGCTTCATCAGTCGGTCGAACCAGCCCTGTTCCTCGGGGGGCAGGCCATGGGCCAGCACCGGATAGGCGCCGGCTGCCACCGACGCATAGGCCTCGGCCAGTTCCACCAGCGGGATTTCCGACGTGCCGAGCGCGAGGCTGAGATCCTCGGTCAGCGGCGCGGTAACGCCCAGATCGCGGGCAACCTTGATGACATTGTCGACGCCGACCTTCTGGGTCAGGCGCACCGCTGCCACATTGCTCGACGCGGCAAAGGCCTGACGCAACGTGATGCGGCCGCGATATTTGCCGCCATGATTGGCCGGGCGATAGGTGCCGGTGGTGATCGGCGTATCCTCGATCATGTCGTCGGGCGTCATGCCCGCGCGGAACGCGGCGAGATAGACGAACAGCTTGAAGGTGGAGCCGGGCTGGCGTTTCGCCTGCACGGCGCGGTTGAAGCTGCTCTTCTCGTAATTCTTGCCGCCGATCATGGCGACGACGCTGCCGTCCGGCTTCATCGCCACCAGCGCCACCTGTGCCCCGCCCAGCGGCGCGCGCCGGATCGCGGCTTCGGCGAGGCGCTGGATGCGCCAGTCGAGCGTCGTCTTCACCTCCTGCGCGCCATAGACGGCGCCAGCCCGGTCGCGTGCTTCCGGCAGCACCCAGTCGGCAAAATAGGTGCCGCTGGTGGCATCCGGCGACTCGCGCACATCAAGGCGGGCCGGGGCAAGCTGATCGCGCTGGGCCTTGCTGATATAGCCGGCCTCGACCATCGCCTGCGTCACTAGCGCAGCGCGGGCACGCGCGCCCTTCAGGTTGCTGGTCGGCGCGAGACGCGATGGCGCCTTCAGCAGGCCGGCCAGCATCGCGGCCTGGGATATGGTCAGCCGTTCGGGCTGGCGATCGAAATAATGCAGCGAGGCGGCGCGCAGGCCATAGACATTGTCGCCGAAATAGACGTTCGAGAGGTAGCGTTCGAGGATCTGGTCCTTGGTCAGCCAGGCCTCCAGCCAGAAGGCGATCAGCGCTTCGCGCGCCTTGCGGCCCATGGTCCGGTCGCTGGACAGGAATACGCCCTTGGCCAGCTGCTGGGTGATGGTGCTGCCGCCCTGCGACGATCCATCGGACCAGATATTGTGCCACATGGCGCGGGCGATGCCGCGCGGATCGACACCCCAATGGTCGTAGAAGCGACGATCCTCGATCGCCATGAAGGCCTGGGGCACATGGGCGGGCAGCTTGGCCACCTCCACCGGCTTGTCGATGATGGCGCCGCGCCGCGCGACCAGATGGCCGTCGGCGGACATCAGGCTGATGCTGGGCGGGGCAATGGGCTGGAGCGAACGCGACATCGGCGCCGTCACCGCCAGCCAGGCGATGATCAGCATCAGCAGGGCCAGCCCCGCCGCCACGATCCAGCCGAAAATCTGCAGCCGCCGCTTCCACGGGGTGGGCGGGGCAAAGGCGCTGGGCGGCCCGGCGCCGAACGGGCGCGCTTCGTCAGCGGCCGGGGCAGGCGTGCCGGTAGGGGCGGAGTTGGGCAATTCGGTCATCGGCACGGCCATGCTGTATTATGTTGTTGATACGGTCAAGTCTGTCCCGCGACGGGACATCCCGGATTTTACGAAATTTGCCATGGAACTAATGGTAAATATCGCGTTAACCAATCCTTATGAGAAACCGAGTCCTCGTCCTCACCAACGAAGCCGCCCGTCACCCCTTTCGGCAGCGGCTGCCCCGTCACATTTTCCAGCTGACGGACGATGCGTCGTCGCAGGCGCGTCGCCGCCGCGATGTGGCCGTCTCCGACGACAATGACTGGAAGCTGTTCGTGCTGAGCTTCTCGGCCTTCTTCACGGCTTTCTACAGCTTCATCTTCTAAAGCTCGCCGCTGCAGGTCGGGCCGTCACAGGCCTTGTGCAGCCGCCAGGCCAGCCAGGCGCAGGGCAGGCACATCGCCGCCACCAGCAGCAGCTGATAGACCACCTCCAGGCCGGCCAGGGTCAGGCCGATCGCGATCAGCGATCCGACCACCATGGCGCCGGAATTGACGATATTATTGGCCGCCACGGTGCGCGCCGCTTCGCACTTCTCGACCGTGGTCGTGAGGAAGGCGTAGAGCGGCACCACGAACATGCCGCCAAAGGTCGCCACGCCGAGCAGGCAGAGCGACAGCGGGATCGCCATCGGATGGGCGAGGAAGCCGGCGAGCGGCAGCATCTGGCCGCCGGGCGCGGGCGTCCAAAGGTCGCACACCACATGGAAGGCGATGATGCAGCAGCCCATGCCGATCACCGACGCGGGCGCATATTTGGCCGAGACATGGCCGGCGAGCAGCCGGTTGATCGCGATCGATCCGATCGCGATGCCGATCGAGAAGATCGCCAGGAACAGGCTGGCGACCGACTTGTCGGCGGTCAGAACATTCTTCACCAGCGGCGGGAACTGGATGAACAGCACCGATCCCACGGCCCAGAAGAAGCTGATCGACATGATCGCCAGATAGAGGCGCGGAATGTGCATCGTGCCCCGTACCAGCGCGACCGACGATCGGATGACATGGAAGTCGATCGGTTGCTTGGCGAGCAGCGACGGGGCGGGCGGCACGGCCCGGCTGGCAAAATAGCCGATGAAGGCGGTCACCACCACGCCGATGGCCGCAGCCTCGATCGGGATGATGCCGGCCAGGATGGTGCCGGCCAGGATCGCGATATAGGTGCCGGCCTCCACCAGGCCGGTGCCGCCCAGGACCTCGTCATCATGCAGATGCTGGGGCAGGATCGCATATTTGATCGGACCGAAGAAGGTGGAATGGATGCCCATCGCGAACAGCGCGGCGAGCAGCAGCGGGATCGCCAGGATATGGACGGCAATCCCGCTCCAGATCAGCGCCAGGCCGGTCGCGCCGACCGTCATTATGACGATTTCGGCCGCCTTCACCCAGCGGATGATGACGGCCTTGTCGCGCTGATCGGCCAATTGGCCCGACAGGGCGGACAGCAGGAAGAAGGGGATGATGAAGATGCCGGTGGCCAGCGCACTGAACCAGGTTTCGGACCGCTCGTCATTATAGACCTGATACACCACGAACAGCACCATGGCGTTCTTGAACAGGTTATCGTTGAAGGCGCCGAGAAGCTGGGTGATGAAAAGCGGCAGAAAACGGCGCTTTTTGAGGAGCCTGAGTGAGGCTTGCATGAGTGCGTTTGGCTTTTCGCTGTGGACGACCGGGGTGCGGTCTAGCCGCTGCAGGCGGGCCTGTCCAATTTCCTGTTCACTTCTTGCTGCCTTCGCTTGTGCCCGATGCGGGACTGTGGCAGGTCGCCCTGATGCTGACGCTGCCCAATTTGCTGACGCTTTCGCGCATCATCACCGTGCCCTTGCTGGTGGCCCTGCTGTGGCCCGGCGAGATGGGCGCGCGCTGGACCACGGGCTATGGCCTTGCCTTCGGTCTCTACTGCCTGATGGGCATCACCGACTATTTCGACGGCTACCTCGCCCGTGCGCAGGGCGCGGTGTCCAAGCTCGGCGTATTCCTTGATCCGATCGCGGACAAGATCATGGTCGGCGCGGTCATCCTGATGCTCGCAGCGACGCGGGACATTGCCGGCATCCATATCGCAGCCGCGATGATCATCCTGCTGCGCGAGATCGCCGTGTCGGGTCTGCGGGAATTTCTGGCCGGCCTTCAGGTGTCGGTCCCGGTATCGCGCCTGGCCAAGTGGAAAACCACGTTCCAGTTGATTGCGCTGGGCGCCCTGATCCTGGCCGGCGCCGTGCCGCAATTCCCCTTCGTGCAGAGCGTTGGCATCCTGACCCTGTGGGCCGCCGCGATCCTGACGCTGATTACCGGCTGGGATTATCTGCGCGTCGGCATCAAGCATATGGACTGACCGGCATGGCGGCTGTGACCCTCGTCTATTTTGCCTGGGTGCGCGAAGCCATTGGCCGTGATGAGGAGCGGGTCGAACTGGCTTCGCCGGAGGAAACTGTAGCGGAATTGGTGGCGCGACTGGCGGCACAGGGCGGTGGCTATGCCGAGGCGCTGGCCGATCCCGTTCGGTTGCGCGCGGCGCTGGACCAGCAGTTTGTCGGTTTCGATCAGGCAATCGGCACGGCGCGGGAACTGGCGCTGTTCCCGCCGGTCACGGGTGGATGAAACGGGTCGCCATCCAGGCGGATGATTTCGATATTTCGGCCGAACTTGCCGCGCTCGAAGCGCTGGGCGGCGGCGGGGTGGCCAGTTTCACCGGGATCGTCCGTGGCGAGGATGGGCTGGTGGCGCTGGAACTGGAACATTATCCGGCGATGACGCAGCGCCAGGCCGAACGGATCGCGGAGGAAGCGATGGCGCGCTGGCCGCTGCTGGGGCTGTCGATCATCCACCGCCATGGTCGGCTGCTGCCGGGCGAGCGGATCGTGTTCGTCGGCACGGCATCACGGCATCGCGCGGCGGCGCTGGAAAGCTGCGCCTTCCTGATCGACTGGCTGAAATCGCGCGCGCCCTTCTGGAAGAAGGCGCATTATGCCGATGGCGCAGGCGCCTGGGTCGCGCCCCGCGCCGAGGATGAGGCCAAGGCGCAGGATTGGGATCGCTGATCGATCAGGCGGCGTTGGCGCGGATTGCGGGATGGTCCGCCGCGTCGCGCAATATCTCGGCGAGCAGATGGAATTCCTTTTCGCGCGGGCTGTTCTTGCGCCAGACCAGGGCAATGTCGCGCCAGGCATGATCGGACTGCAGCGGGCGCGCGGTGATATTGGTATGTTCCAATATGCCGCCGGCCAGCGCCATTTCCGGCAGCATGGTGACGCCCAGGCCATTGTCGACCATCTGGATAAGCGTGTGGAGCGAGGTGCCCATCATCGTCGCGCTGGCGCGCAGGTCGGGGCGATTGCAGGCCGCCAGCGCATGGTCCTTCAGGCAATGCCCGTCTTCCAGCAGCAGCAGCTTGTTCTCGTCGATCATGTCCGGCTTGATCCAGTCCGGCGGATTGGTCGGATCGTCGCGCGGGAAGGCGACATAGAGCGGATCCTGGAACAATATTTCGCTGTCCAGTTCGCCGGTCGGATAGGGCAGCGCCATCAGCACGCAGTCGACATTGCCATGGCGCAGCGAATCGATCGCCGCCTGGGTCGTTTCCTCGCGTAGATAGAGTTTCAATTCCGGTCGGTCGGCCCGCAGGCGGGGCAGCAGGCGCGGCAGCAGGAAGGGCGCGATCGTCGGGATGACGCTCATCCGCAATTCGCCGGTCAGCGGCTTGCCCGACGCCTCGGCGATCGCGGCAAGCTCCTCCGCCTCGCGCAGGACGCGGTGCGCCTTTTCGACGATGCGATCGCCCAGCGCCGTGAAGCGCACGACGCGGCGCGTTCGCTCGACCAGCGTGACGCCGATCAGGGATTCCAGTTCGCGGATGCCGGCCGACAGGGTGGACTGGGTCACATAGCAGCTGTCGGCCGCCTTGCCGAAATGGCCATGTTCCTTCAGCGCAACCAGATATTGCAGCTGTTTGAGCGTGGGCATGTAGTTCGACATTTATCGGATTCCTGAATTAGAAATCCGAATATAAGCGAATTATCCGATATAACCAAGATATTTGGCGATGCCGAAGGCAGAGGTCAGGGTCAGGATGATGCCGACGGCCACGAACAGCACCTTGGGGGCGACATGGCGGGCCAGCATGGCGCCGAAGGGGGCTGCCACCACGCCGCCGATCAGCAGGCCGATCGTGTAGGTGGTGAAGCTTTCCCAGCCCAGATGGAACAGGAAGGTCAGGCTGATCGACAGGGTCAGGATGAATTCGACGCTGTTGACCGTGCCGATGGTGTGGCGCGGGCTCGATCCCTGGATCAGCAGGTTGGAGGTCACGACCGGCCCCCAGCCCCCGCCGCCCGACGCATCCATGAAGCCGCCGACCAGGCCCAGCGGCGCGACCCATTTCGGGCTCTTGCTGTGCGGGGGGAAATGGAAGCCGCGCCAGATCAGGTAGATGCCGATCGCTGCCAGATAGAATTGGACGAAGGGCTTGATGATCGCGCCATCGATATTGGAGAGCAGATAGGCGCCGGCCACGCCGCCGATCACGCCGGGAATGACGAGCCGGGCGAACAGGCCCCAGTCGACATTGCGGTGCAGGATATGGCTGATCGCGGACACGCCGGTGGTGAAGGTTTCGGCGGCATGGACGCTGGCGGACGCGCGGCTGGGTGGCACGCCCATGGCCAGCAACAGGGTGCTGGAAATCACGCCATAGGCCATGCCAAGGGCGCCATCGATAATCTGCGCGCCGAAGCCGATCAGGATGAAAGGCAGTATTTCGCCAAAATGGGCGATAAATGTGTCGATCATCCAAACACCTTCGTTCTAATTGTCTACCTCAATGATTGGTATATCTTGAGGCGCCAAGCAAGTTTCTGTTTTGGGCCGGGAAGGCGAATTAGGGCGCGCTCTGGAAAAATTGCCGCTTAATCTCTATGTTGCTGGCAACAGGGTAAAAGGGGCGCGCCAGCAGGGCGGGTCCGTTCAGGGACGTTTCGATGCTGCGTAATCTCATCGCCTATCTGGATTCGGTCAAGTCGCGCGACCCTGCGCCGCGATCGCGGGCGGAAATCCTGCTCTATCCGGGTATCTGGTCGCTGGCCTTCCATCGCGTGGCGCACCGTCTCTATCGGGTGCGGCTCTATTTCCTGGCGCGGGCGGTCAATCATCTGTCGCGCTTCCTGACCGGCAATGACATTCATCCCGGCGCGAAGATCGGCAAGCGCTTCTTTATCGACCATGGCTTCACCGTGATCGGCGAGACGGCAGAGATTGGCGATGATGTTACCCTTTATCAGAATGTGACGCTGGGCGGGACCGATCCCGCTAACGGAATCGCCGGAAAGCGCCATCCGACGCTGGAAAATGGCGTGATCGTGGGATCGGGCGCGCAGGTGCTTGGGCCGGTCCGTGTCGGCGCCCGTGCCCGTGTCGGCGCCAATGCGGTGGTGACCAAGGATGTGGCGGAGGCCGCGACCATGGTCGGCATTCCCGCACGCGCGATGCTGGTCGATGTCACCGCCTATCAGCGCGACTTCCTGCCCTATGGCACGCCCTGCTCCGATTGCTTTGATCCCGAAAAGCAGAAGCTGGAATTGCTGCAGTGCGAAGTGGAGCAGTTGCAGAAACGGCTGGCCGAGTTGCTGGCGCAGAAGCAGGCGCCCGAACTGCCTGCCGATGACATCGCCCTGTTCAAGGAGCGTGGCCGGGCCTGATGTCCAATGTGACGCCGTTCCCAGCACCCAACGGCCAGCAACAGGGGCAGGTCGGGTTCGATCGCCTGGAATTGCAGCGGATCATGGATCTCTATGGCCGCATGGTCGCCGCCGGACACTGGCGCGATTATGCCATGGACCTGGGGCGTGAGGCGGCAATTTTCTCCGCTTTCCGGCGTTCTGCCGAGCGTCCTGAATATCGGATCGAGAAGCGGCCGGCGTTGCGCAACCGTCAGGGCATGTGGGCGCTGGTGGGTGAAGCGGGTCATGTGCTCAAGCGCGGGCAGGAGTTGCAGGGCATCTTGGCGCCTGTCGAACGCAAATTGATGCGTATTGTCGAGGATTGATCCGCCGATCCGGTTAATCGTGCCCGCGCGCTGCGGCAGTTCGGCGCATTTTCCATTCGCCCCACGTCCACATGTGCCCGCGTAGCGCCAAGTCGCGTTGCAACAGCGTCATGACCCGACTTATGCTGCATCGCGTCAACAGGTGGCTGGTTCCACTGACGCGGCAACTGTCCGAGCAGGCCGGGGGCTTCGATCTTTGTAAGGGCGAGAGGTGCGCGCATCCGGATTTTCCGGAGCGCTCTGTCGCGTCCTGTCCGGGTCGGGGCGATCGGTTGCGGGCATATTGTCGATTAGCTTGCACATTGGACAAGGAGAATTGTCATGCGGATCGTGATGACCGGATCTGGTTATGTTGGTCTGGTATCGGGCGCCTGCCTCGCGGATTTCGGCCACGAAATCATCTGCGTCGACAAGGATGAGCGCAAGATCGCCAAGTTGCGCGAAGGCGGCGTGCCGATCTATGAGCCGGGCCTGGCCGATCTCATCGCGCGCAACGTCAAGGCGGGCCGGTTGAGCTTCACGACCGATCTGGCAACGTCCGTGGCAGACGCCGATGTCGTCTTCATTGCGGTCGGTACGCCGGCGCGTCGGGGCGATGGCCATGCCGACCTCAGCTATGTCTATGATGCCGCGCGCGAGATCGCCGGGGCGCTCAAGGGCTTTACCGTTGTGGTTACGAAGTCGACCGTGCCGGTCGGCACCGGCGACGAGGTCGAACGGATCATTCGCGAAACCAATCCCGACGCCCAGTTCGCGGTCGCCTCCAATCCCGAATTCCTGCGCGAGGGCGCCGCGATTGAGGATTTCAAGCGTCCGGATCGCATCGTCGTCGGCATCGAGGACGAGCGTGCACGTCCGGTGATGGAGGAGGTCTATCGCCCGCTCTATCTCAACCAGGCGCCACTGCTGTTTACCGGTCGTCGCACCAGCGAACTGATCAAATATGCCGCCAACGCCTTCCTGGCGATGAAGATCACCTATATCAACGAGATGGCCGAACTGTGCGAACGGGTCGGCGCGGATGTGCAGCAGGTGGCGCGCGGCATTGGCCTGGATAACCGGATCGGTTCGAAATTCCTGCATGCCGGCCCCGGCTATGGTGGCTCCTGCTTCCCCAAGGACACGCTGGCGCTGGTCAAGACGGCGGAAGATTCCGGCGCGCCCATTCGCCTGATCGAAACCACCGTCGCGATCAACGAAAGCCGCAAGCGCGCCATGGCGCGCAAGGTGATCGGCGTGTGCAACGGATCGGTGCGGGGCAAGACGATTGCGGTGCTGGGCCTGACCTTCAAGCCCAATACCGACGATATGCGCGATGCGCCGTCGCTGTCGATCATCCAGGCACTGCAGGACGGCGGTGCGCAGATCCGTGCCTTCGACCCCGAAGGGATCGAGGCGGCCCAGCCGCTGCTGCAGAATGTCGATTTCTTCCACGATCCCTATGCGGCGGCGCAGGGAGCCTCGGCCGTCGTACTGGTCACCGAATGGGATGCGCTGCGCGCGCTCGACCTGTCGCGCCTGCGCGGCGTGATGGCTGGCAATGGCCTGGTCGACCTGCGTAACATCTATCGGCCCGAAGTCGCTGAAGCGGCTGGATTTATCTATGACAGCGTTGGCCGTGGCATGGCGCCTGAGCCCGAAATGCTGGTTGAAGCTGCCGAGTAAAAGTTCCTCGCCTCGTCGCAAAAATGGCTGATTTGCGACGAGGCGAGCTTGTCTGGAAGCAATTGTTAACCCTCGTGGCGGACCCTTTAGGGACACCAAAACGGGGGTTGCATTATGCGCAGCAAATCGGCCGGCTCCATGATCGGAGCCGGAGCAATCATTACGTCTGTCTTCGCGGCAGGCGCCGCCACGATCCTGTCGGGCGGAACCAGTACGACCAGCAACTCATCGACCAGCACGGCCGATAGCGGCACGGTCACCATCTCCAGCAGCAGTGCGAGCAGTGCGACGACGACCAGCACGGCGACGACCAGCAGCACCAGCAACAGCTTTGCTGACTTCGACTTCGCCAATGGCACGGTATTGCCGGGCAAGGCGACGCTCTGGATCGGCAACGCCACCTACAAGCCGGGCAGCAGCACCGCCTATGTCCCGGTCTATCTCGATCGGGCGACGCCCAACACGGTGATCGCGCGGATCACCACGGTGAACGGCACCGGCACGCTGAAGGCCACGTCCGGCACCAATTACAAGACGGTCGACACCGTCGTCATCTTCCGGCCGGGTGATCCGCTGGAACAGACGGTGGAAGTGCCGGTTATCAGTGCCACAGAAGGCCAGCAGTTCAGCGTGAAACTGCGAGAGGCGCCCTGGGGCGCACTGCAGGGGCAGTCGACGGCAACCGTCACGGCCAAGGCCTATGTCGCGGCCACCGAGAAGGCGACCGGCACCTTCCGCGAAGCGCGGACCTTCGCGGCCTCGGGCACGCTGCAGTTCGAACTGCTCAAGGACACGCACAAGCGGTCGGTCGATGGCGGCTGGGATCGCTGGGCCACGACCCTGTCGCATGGCCGGGCGCAGACCGGCAATGGCGAGACCGGCCTCTATGTCGACACCACCACCTATCCGGGGATCGAAGGGCCGGTCTACTGGAGCAACAAGGGCCTGGTGCTGCACAGCCAGGTGCTCAAGACGCCGATCAGCTATCAGGGCGTAACCTATAATTATGGCGCGTCGATCCTGGATGGCCGCAACTTCCTCGCCTCTCAGATCGGCTATGGTCAATATGAGTGGGAAGCGAAGATGCCCAATCGGCGTGGTTCCTGGCCCGCTTTCTGGCTGATCTCGACCAGTGGCTGGCCGCCGGAAATCGATGTCTATGAAGGCTTTGGCTATCAGAGCTATTGGGATTTCGATCGCCATGTCGGCCAGACGATCCATGTCGGCGCCAACAGCACCCGCTATGACCAGCGTGGCATCGTCATCCAGACCGAACAGGCCTATGGCCTGTCGGGCTATTCGCAGGACTTCCACAAGTTCGCGGTCGATATCCAGCGTGACTACATCACCTGGTTCGTCGACGGCAAGGAAACCTACCAGTCGGTCAACCCGTTCAAGGGCTTCCGCTTCTATCCGCTGATGAATGTCGCGGTGAAGACGACGGGTGCCTATGACGATGGCAGCGGCGACATGACCATCCGCAGCTTCAAGGTCTATTCCGCGCCATAATAGGCCCGGCTGCCCCGGCCCGTCAGGGCATAGAGGCGGCCCCAGCATTTGATCCACTGCCCGGCGATGTCGACCCGTCGCGCGCCGGGCAGTAACAGGGCGAGGAGGCCGGCGGTGCGCATCGCGAACACCGCCAACGTCCGCCCGAACAGGGTGAGGGTGCCGACGATGCCGGGCCGATGCTTCCGGCGGGTCAGCGTCTCGGTAAAGCCGATCCGCCACATGCGGGACAGTATCCAGCCGAGCCGGACCCGTTCGGGCGGCACCCATTCGCTGACGCGCGCATCTGCAGCCCAGCCGAAACCGATGCCGGCATCGCGCAGGCGGGTGAGGTAATCCAGATCCTCGCCGCCGCTGCGATTGAAGCGCGGATCGAACCAGGGGGCGGGCAGCGCCTCTAGCGCCTTGCGGCTGAGCAGCAGATTGTTGCTGGCCCACAGCATGTCGGTGGCTCCCGAAGGCCGTTCCTCGGCACGGAACACCAGCGCCTCGCGAGCCCCGCGCGGCGGAGGTCGCAGGAAATGGGCGTCGACCGGGCCACCGATCACATCGGCGCCGCACATCTCGCGACAGGCCAGCAGCGCGTCGAGCCAGCCGGGCTGCGGCCATTCATCATCATCGATCATCGCCAGATACTGCATTGCCGGAGCCGCCAGTGCGGTGGCGACGATCGCGTTGCGGACCGAGCAAAGGCCGGGCTCCGGCACATGCAGGATATGGATCGGCAGAGGATAATCGGGGTCATCCTGCATCTCGTGCGCGACCATCGCGCCTTCCTGCCCGACGGGGTCGTTGTCGGCGACCAGCAACTGGACATCGTCATGCGGAACGACGGCGGCCAGGCTTTCGAGCAGGTGGCGCAACTGGCCCGGCCGGCGGAACGTCGGGATCGCGATCCAGATGGTCGGGGCGGCGGGCATCAGGCAGCAACCTTGACCGGGGTCGGGCGGGCGCGCCCGCCGCGTTGCAGCCATTTGATGATCTTGTGGCCCGGCAGTTCGATCAGCCGATAGCTGGCCCAGCAGAGCAACCAGGTAGCGACCAGCATGGCGGCGATGAAGATCCAGTCATGGCCGACAAAGCCATGGCGATGGGCGATCCCCATGACGCGGGCCATGATGTCGCGGACCAGCGGATGCCACAGATAGATGGAGTAGCTGATCAGGCCCAGATGATAGCTGACCGGGTTGGCCATCACCGCGCGGGCGGCGGCGCCATCATAATAGCAGGTGAGGACCAGCGCCGGCATCAGGCACACGACCAGCACGTCGGCGGCTAGGGGCAGCATCAAGGCGACAGCGATGATGACACATATGGCGGCAAATCGGCCGGGGCCGGCAAGCAGGCTGCGGGTCAGCGCCATGTCGCGGATGCGATAGGTCAGGACGCCCAGGGCAAAGCCGGCAAGGCAGCGCAGCAGCGTCAGCACCGTGTCATAATCGTTGACATCCAGGGGGCCACTGGCGCCGCGTCCGGAACTGGCGACCAGCACCAGAATGCCGACGCACAGTGCCAGTTGCGCCCAGGCCCAGCGGGAAAAGGCCATGATCGCGATCAGCGGATAAAGGAGATAGGCGGCGACCTCGGTGCTGACCGACCAGCTGTTGCCGGCGATCGGCTGCGTGCCCCATCCCCAACTCTGGATCATCAGCAGGTTGGTGAGGATATTGGGCAGGTCGAGCGGGATCGCCTGTGTTCCCGAGACATTGACCAGGATGCGGGCCATGAACACCAGCGTCACGATCAGGTGCAGCGGCCAGACGCGGGCGGTGCGGTTGATCAGGAAGTCCATGTAGCTGGACCGCCCCAGATTGTGCATGAGCCGGTCATAATAGCCGTAGGAAATGACGAAGCCACTGAGAATGAAGAAAAGATCGACCGCCAGATAGGCGCGCGAGAAAAGCGGGATCGCGAAGGCCTGAAAGGCCGGCGCATGGGGAATATGGTAGAGCAGGACCGAAACGGCGGCGATGCCGCGCAGGCCCGTGAGCGAGGAAATTCTCATGCGGCATGTCTCCCGGCCGGCGGCGCGTCGTCGAAGGCGGCGGCGATGGCGTCCCACAGCGGCTTGCGGCGCAGGGAACCGTCCAGCGGCAATCCGCGCGACAACTGGCCGTCGGGCCATTTATAATCCTTGTAGTTGGACAGCCAGGAATAGCGGTCCGACAGACCCCAGCAGAGCACGGCCTGCATCGCCGGATTGTCCAGCGCGACATCGATGAAGGCCCGGCCGACACTGGCAACTTCGCTGTCACGTTTGGCCGGGTTGGGTGGGCCGCCAATGTCGGCAATGTCGAACTCGGTAATCTCCAGCTTCAGGCCATAGCCGCGCAACTGGTCGAGGAAATCGGCGAAGCGGCGCTCGTTGAACCCTTCCTTATAGGGTTTGAGATGACCCTGGATGCCGATCGCGTCGATTGGCACGTCGCGGGCCTTCAACCGGTCGAGCAGCTTCAGCATCGCGGTCCGGCGGCGCTCGCAGCGCGGCGAGTCATGTTCGATGCCATAATCGGTCAGGAACAGGGTCGCCTTGGGATCGGTCTCCCGCGCGGTGTGAAAGGCGATGTCGATATAATGTTCGCCGAGCGCCTGCATCCACATGCTGTCGGCGCGCATCCCGTCGGCGCGGCCGTCATTGGGCTCCAGCGCCTCGTTCACCACGTCCCATTCCTGGATGCGGCCGGCATAGCGGGGCATGGCCGTGGTGATATAGCTGGTCATCAGCTTCTGGCGGCCGCGATCGCTGGCGGCCTGCAGTGCGGGTTCCAGCCATTTGGGCTGGGCGGCATACCAGACCAGGGCATGACCGCGCGCGCGCATGTCATGCTTCTGGGCGAAATCGATGATCTGGTCGGCACCGCTGAAATCATATTGGCCCGGCTTGGGCTCGGTCGTGCCGCGCTTCAGCTCATATTCCTGCACCAGGATATTGCATTCCTGCGCCACCGCCTGGGTGAAGCCCGCATCCTCGCGCAACTGGCGCGACTTGACCGCCGCGCCGAAATAGCGGCCCTTGGCACGGGCATGGGTGGCGAGGCCGGGCGGCATGGCGGCCGCCGCCACGCCAGCGGGCAGGGTCGCCGCCAGCGCCATGCCACCGGCCAGAAATTCGCGACGCTTCACAGGCGCGGCCTCCCGCCCACCATCTGGGCCATGTCGATCCATCGGTCGGAAATCCGGCGATAGACCGGGTCGGGCAGGATGATCTGCATCAGCACGGTCGCGGCCAGTCGAGGACCGAAGGCGCCGCGCAGCACGGCGCCGACATAATAGCGCATCGCCTGAAACCGGCTGGTCGGCCAGATGCTCTTGGCGGCATGCCAGCCCATATAGGCGGAAAAGGCACGGGCCGAGATATGCGGGCGCAGGTCGCGCAGCCAGATGAGGCTGCCGACGCTGCCACGAACCGCCGACAGCCGATGTTCGGCATCGCGGTCGGCCCAGATCGTGCCGGGCCGCGCGGTCATCTGGAACTGGCCGCCGGCCAGCGCCAGACGCACGGCAAAGTCGGTATCGTCACCGAACTTCACATCCTCGCGATAGCGGACCTTGTTGGCGAGGCCGCGACTGAGCGCCAGGCTGCTGGTCTGGATGAAGCCGCGATCGCACATGAGATAGCGATCGATCGTCTCGCCGGTCGCGATCGCGCGCGGGGGCTTCAGGAAATTGCGGCCCTGGCCCCGATCGACCAGCACCTGGCCATAGGCGACCACATTCTCGTCCTGTTGCAGCAGGGGCAGCAGGTCTGCCAGATGATGGGGCAGGAAACGGTCGTCGCAGTCGAGGAAGGCGATGTAGCGTCCGCGGGCCTGCGCGATCCCGGTGTTGCGCGCCGCCGACGCGCCGCGATTGGGCTGGACGATGACGCGCAGGCGCGGATCTGCGATCCCGGCCAGCACCTGTTCGGTGTCGTCGGTCGATCCGTCGATCACGACGATCACCTCGATCAGCGCGATCGTCTGGTCGAGTGCGGACAGCACCGCGTCGACCACCTTGTCGCGGCGCTGATAGGTCGGGATGACCACGGAAAAGAGCGGCGAAGCCGCCTGTTCCTGCAGCGCGGACGGAGGTTGCCAGGCCGCCATCACGAACGGGCGCCGCTACTGAGGGCATCGGCCTTGCCGAAGCGCAGGACGAAGCCGTTGACGAGCGAGCGATAGAGCGACTTGGGCATGTAGGAGCGCAGCAGCTGGCGCGCGATCACCCGTGGCGGCACGCCGCCCGCGGTCAGGCCGATGGCGAGGTCGCGGATCGCCGCGACCGGGCGGATCGGCGCCATATGATAGGCGAGCACGGTGGCGCGATAGCCACGCCGCGCCCGATTGGTCAGCATATGGCCGCAGCGATCGAGCCAGTCGAGCGAGGTTTCATAGCCGCGCACATAGGAGGTGCGGCCTACCTCGGTCGCGTCCAGCCAGATGGTGAGCGGCCGTTCGATCATCCGGAAGCGCGCGCCGGCGCCCTGAAGCCGGACGCAGAAGTCGAGATCCTGCCCCTTCTTGAGCGCGGGGTCGAACAGCACCTGCTGGGCCATCCGGGTCGGTACGACCATCGTCGAGGTCTGCATGAACTGGTTGGCGCAGAAGAGATATTCGCCGACATCCTCATCTTCCCGAATGCCGCGGTCGGGGCGGATCCAGTAGCGGTCGACGCCTCGATCGACCTTCATCCGCGAATAGAGAACCGTGCGGCCGCCGTCGCCCGCCAGCGCTTCCGCCATGGTCGACAGCTTGCCGGGCAGGAACAGGTCGTCGGAATCGAGGAAGGCGATGTAGCGCCCCTCGGCGGCGAGAATGCCCCGATTGCGCGCCGCGCCACCGCCGGCATTGTCCTGGCGGATGTAACGCAGGCGCGGGTCGCCGATCGCCTCGATCACCGGGCCGGGATTGTCATGCGAGCCATCATCGACGACGACGATCTCGAAATCGGTCCAGTCCTGCGCCAGTACCGACCGGATCGTGTCGGTGACCACGTCGGCGCGGTTGTAGAGCGGGATGACGACGGAGAAGAAGGGGATGTTGGTCATGCGCCATGGACCTTTCGATATTCTTCATAATGGATGCCGGTGAGGCCGGCGATTTTGCCCGCGGCGCGATAGAGCTTGCCGAGGCGCTCCACCCGCTTGCCGCGGTCCAATGTGGTGAGGGGGCCGACCGCGCCGACCAGGAAACCGACCGCGATACGGGGGCTTTCGCTGAGCGCTGCACGAAGGGCGCCGCCATGGGTGCGGGCGACGATCATGTCGGTCATGCCGACGCGATAGCCGCGCATCAGCAGCCATTTGGCGGTGACGCGGCTGGCCGGGATCAACTCCGTGACCAGCGCCTCTTCCGACCAGGCGAAGCGGAAGCCGGCGCGCTGCATCCGGGTGAAGAGTTGCTTGTCGGAGCCGCCGGTGAGCGCCATGCGCTCGTCGAACGGACGGGCGCCGATGCGTCGCAGCGCATGGGCCGACATCAGGACATTGGCGGTGCTGTCGACCAGCGAGACCGGACCGGACTTGTCGCGCCGCTTGGGTTGGAGCAGCGGATGGCGCGAGGCCCAGGCGGGCAGCGGGCTGTCCATCTCGCGCAGCACCGCGCCGCCGACGACATCGGCGTCCCAGCGATCGGCGGCCGTCACCAGCGCGTCGATCCAGCCGGGACAGGCGGCCTCGTCATCGTCCATCATCGCCACATGGGTGACACCGGGCCGGGCAAGCGCCGCCTCGACCAAGGCATTGCGGACCAGGGGAATGCCGCGTTCGCGCACCAGCAGCGCCTCGATCGGCCAGCGATAGCCCGATGTCGCCAGCGCCTCCACCACGGCCAGCCCCTGCTGCTCCCTGGCGTCATTGTCGGCGACCAGCACATCGATCCGGTGGCGGGTTTCGAGTGCCGCGAGCGAGGCAAGCGTGCGACGCAACCCCTGAGGGCGATTGCAGGTCGCGATGCAGATGACGACATTAGCCATGGGTAGCCTCCGGGCGGGCGAGAAAGCGGCGGCGCCACTGCGGAAGCGGGCGCGCCTTGTAGGTGGCGTGGGCGGCGGCGATGGCCGCCAAGAAGATCACCCAGACCTGCCGATCCTTGTCGAAGAAGGAGGTTTCCAGCAGATTCTGGTAGAGGACGAAGACCCAGATCGCGAAGCAGGGCACCATGATCGGCCGGTTCTGCGGCGTCGCCCCAGTCAGGAACCAGATGGCAGGCAGCGCCAGGAAGGTGAGCAGCAACATGATGAGGCCCAGCGGTCCGGTGGTCACCAGGATTTCCAGATAGCCATTGTGCGAATGGGCGGTCAGCGTCTGGAACGCCTGGTTGAGATAATCGAGCGAGGGGCTGCGATCGCCGACCTGCCAGAAGCCGCCGAAACCCGCGCCCAGGAACGGATGGTCCTTGAGATAGGCGAGGTCGACTTCCCAGATCGACACGCGGCCGGTGAAGGAGGTGGGATCGGCGAAGATCCGCTCCACCACGGGCTGGAAAGCGACATAGAGCCACAGCACCCCGACCATGCCGAGCGCGACCATGATCAGCAGCACTGCCCGTTTCTGGGTGGAATCGCTCAGTGCCCGATAGACGGCGCAGACGCCCAGGATGGCGAAGGACAAGGCGAGCGAGGTCTTGCTCTTGGTCCCGATCACGAAGACGAAGGCCATCACCGAGAAGAGGGCATAATACCATTTCTTGGTATCGACCCAGGCATTGGCCGCGACCATGAAGGTGAGCGCCATGACCGCGCCGGCAATATTCTTGTGGAAGAAGAAGCCGCGCCAGGCGCCGATCAGTGCCTTGTCGCTCTCGGTCGGCGGATGGACCGCCGCGGAGGTCAAGGGCAGCGAGACCCAGCAGATGATGAGGGACAGGATCAGGGCGTAGCGCAGCGCCTGGAGCAGCCTTTCGGGGCCGATCAGGCTGAGCGCGCTGAAAGTGATGTAGATCACGATCAGCTGCTGCATCGCCCGCTTGAACGATACGAACGGATCGACGCCCCAGCTGCAGGTGATGAAGAACCAGGCGAGCATGATGGCCAGCGGCCAGAGCGTGAAGCGATAGCGTGGCGGATAGCGGCGGATCAGCTGCACACCTGTCAGTAGCATCGCAAAGCCGATGAACAGCGCCTGCTTGAACAGGTCCGACCCGTTATTTTCCTGCGCCATGGCGACCAGCTCATCCTGGGTGCGCGAGGCGAAGGGCTGCTGGCCGATGAAGACCAGCATCAGGAAGGTGAAATAGAAGATTTGGGCGACCAGGATCAGCCGGGCGCTTTCGGTCTTCTTGATGGCGGCGACGCCCGGCCGGGTCAGGACCGGCGCGGGAATGTCACGATGCCAGGGGGTGCTTGCCATCGCTCAACCCTCCGCCTGGTCGCGGCGCCAGCTGCGGTCCAGCTGCCAGATGCCGAGCATCATGACGAGCTGCGACAGCACGACGCCGGCGATCGAGAAGACGGGCGCGACCAGCAGGGTCAGCAGCGTGACGGCGGCAATGCCGACGCCACAGCTGCGCAGGCTCTGGGCGGCGAGCGGACGGAACGCCTTGCGGGCCTGGGTCATGACGCTCATCGGCGTCTGCACGCACTGGACCAACGAGAGCAGGGCGCAGAGCGCCACGGCCGTGATCACCAGCTGATGGTCGAGGGTGGGCTTGAGGATCAGGCTGGGGAAGAAATAGAGCGCGCCGGCCGCGACCACGCAGGTGCCGAGCCACAGGAAGACAAGGGCGCCCATGAAGATGCGTTCCGACTGGATCGCGGCCTGATGATCGCCGCGCGCGACGGCACGGGTCATGCGCGGGCGTTCCAGCTGGGTGAGGGCGGTGATGCAGACATTGACCGGGCGGAAGAACAGCATGCCGACGGCGATCGGCGCGAAGGCGGTTGGCCCCGCCAGCAGGGTCACGGCATAGCTATGGGCGTTCGACGTCGCCTCGGTCGACAGCACGCCGACCAGCGTCCAGGCCGACTGTTCCTTCCACACCGGGCGGTAGGCGCGCAGGGCGGCCAGCGGCGACATGGCGACATGGCGGCGCAGATAGGGACTGCCAAAGGGCAGCAGGCCAGCGAGGCTGGCGGCGACCAGCATGGTGCCGATGCCGGTGAGGTCCGCGCCGGTGCGCATCGCGACCAGCAGGCCAATGAGGATCGTCGCGGCATAGGCGATGTCGGACCGGGCGGCCTGCATCGGCGCATGATGAGCATAGGCGTTGGAACGGCCGAACCAGCGGACCAGCGACAATGTGCCCGCCAGGCCGAAGACCAGCGCGGCCTGTGGCGAGGCGGTGGTCCAGGCGATGGCGGCGCAGATCAGCCCCTGGCTGAGCGACAGCAGCAGGTTGACCGGGAAGAAGAAGCCATGCGCCGCGCGATCGACATCCTCGCCCTGATTGACGGCGATCGTATAGGGCGTCGACACCAGCGCGTTGGACAGGCTGTAGCCGAACTGGATGATGACCAGCAGGAAGGCGAGCACGCCGATTCCGGTGGTGGCGAGATGGTGGATCGAGAAGAGCTGGACCAGCAGATGGCTGACCGAGACGATCGCCGAGGAGAAGCTGGCGAGGCCGAAGCGGCCGAAGATGGTGCCCAGGCGCTGGGTACGGCCGGAAGCCGCCTGCACCTCAGCCATGGCGGTGCTTCCAGATCAGCCACAGGGCATGGGGATTGGTGGTGATATAGCGCCAGGCCAGTTCCTTGGGCCGGGTGCCCATGCGGTGCAGCCATTCCAGGCCATTGCGCTGCATCCACATCGGTGCGCGCGGATAGTCGCCGGTGATATAGTTGAACAGGCCGCCGCAGGTGACGATCCAGCCGGCCTTGATCCGATCGCGATTGCGCACGCAAAAGGCCTGCTCGCGCGGCTTGCCGGTGCCGACCCACAGCACATCGGGCGCGGCCGCATTGATCGCGTCGATCACCGCATCCTCTTCCTCCGGCTTCCAGAAGCCGTTGCGGCGTCCCGCGACGGTGAGGCCCGGTGCCATCTCGACGATCCGATCGGCGCAGGCGGCGTTCACCTTCTCCTCGCCGCCGAGCAGATAGTAGCTGACACCGGCCTTGGCTGCGGGCACAAGGCTGTCGATGAACATGTCGGTGGTGCTCGACCGGTCGGCGATCGGCGGCTGGCCGACCCAGCGCGAGGCGGCGACGACGATCTGGCCATCGGCATGGATCAGGTCTGCCTGGGCCAGATTGTCGCGAAACCCCTTGTCGGTGGCGTTCATCGACAGGCCCTGACCATTGCAGTCGAAGATCAGCAGCGGACGCTGGTCGAGCGCGCGGCGCAGCGGCGCCTCGCCCAGCATCCGGTCGATCAGCGCGTCGAGCGACAGGGTCGACACCGGAATGCCGCCGACCAGGGCGATCTCCTCCGGCGTGGACACGGGCTGTTGCAGCGGCTGACGGGGAATGGCCTGCTCCAGGCTCATGCGATCACGCTCCCTGCGATGCTGATATTATGACGGTCCAGATCGTCGATCACGCGGCGCATGTCGGCGATCGCGGTCTCGCCGCGCCGGGCGATGATAGTGACGGCATCGAAGCCCGCGAGGATAGAGCCGAACGGCGTCTGCTCGCCGCGCCGCTGGGCGAGGTAAAAGAGCATCGACGTGTCGTGCAGGCCCCAGCCGGCGGCGGTGTCCGCCAGCGGTCCCTTGGTCACCAGGCTGGATGCGCTGCCCGATGCCCGGCCGGCGGTCATCAGCCACAGGCCATCGACCGCCGTGCGTGCGGCAGGCAGCAGCGCGGCGCTGCCCAGCAATTGTTCTGCCAGGCCCGCCTTGTTGGCGACGCGGAACAGCCGATCGAGCGAGGGGCGGTCGATATCGACATCGACCAGCATCGTCTGCCCGTCCATCTGCGCCATCACGACGGCCAGATTGGCGGCAAGGATCGCGGCCTCGTCGCCCGCATCGATCGACAGGATGGCAAGGCGCAGGGCTGCGCCGTCGCTGTCCTTTGCCGCCGCGCGCATCTTGGCGCGGATGGTGCGGACCTTGGCGGCATAGGCATCTGCCGGGTCAAAGGCGCTGACCACCAGCGGATCGACCCGCTGGTCGCTGGCCGCCAGTAGCGGGAAGCCGCCCTGCATGGCGAGGATGACGCCCGCCGTTTCAGGATCGAGCAGGCCAAGGTCGATCGCCGCCTGCTGGAAGGGCTGGCCGGCGGCATGGCCAT
Organism: Sphingomonas sp. S-NIH.Pt3_0716; assembly: GCF_003950715.1. Classification (NCBI taxonomy): domain Bacteria; kingdom Pseudomonadati; phylum Pseudomonadota; class Alphaproteobacteria; order Sphingomonadales; family Sphingomonadaceae; genus Sphingomonas; species Sphingomonas sp. S-NIH.Pt3_0716. The sequence continues at coordinate 97,430 of NZ_QLJK01000016.1, forward strand.
GGGCTTCGATCCGGCCAATGTCGGTCTCGGCGAGGAAGCCATGTTCGACCGCAAGTTGCGCGAAATCCTTGATGTCGCGGGCGCGGGGCTTGAGGCCGGTCGTGGCGCCGGTGGTCAGATGGGGATGGGCACTAGCCGTGGAACGCAGTCTCATGCGGCCTCCTGTCGCTTGGGGAGCCAGCCGCCCCGCGCGGGGGCAGGCAGCAATTCGGTGATGACTTCGACCTCGGTCGCACGGGCCACACCAGCGGCGGAGCGGACGCGGGGCTGAGCGATTTCGATCAGGACGACCGCCGCGATGCCGCCGACCAGGCCAAGGGCGATGCCGCCCACCAGCCAGAGCAGCAGGTTCGGCTTGGCGGGCAGCAGCGGCACGGTCGCCTCGTCGAGCAGGCTGGCATTGGGCTGCGAGATCTGGCTCTTGAGCGCCGCTTCGTTGAAGCGCTGGCGCACCGTGTCATAGGTCTGGCGGGCCGCATCGACGTCGCGCTGCATGACCATCAACTGGTCCTGCACGTCGGACATGCGGATCATGCGGTCTTCCTGCGAGGCCATGTTCGACTTGAGATCGCCCTCGCGGCGGCTGGCGGCGACGCTGTTGGCGCTGACGGCACCGGCCTGGCTGGCGCGGGCGGCGACCAGCTTGGTCTGGAGTTCGGACAATTGCGCGGACGCGGCCGCCATGGTTGGGTGGTTGGGGCCGAGCGTCTTGCCCAGTTCCTGCACCTTGGCCGACTGGGCAGCGACCTGTTCCTGCAAATTCTGGACGATCAGCGACCCTTCGATGTCCGACACCGAACCGGCGCCGGCCTTGCCGCGCGCGGCGGCAGCTTCGGCCTGGGCCTGGGTCAGCTGATAGGACATGTTCTTCAGCTTCTCGGCCTCAAGATCCATGCGGTTGATGCCGATAATGTCATGGGCGCGCTGGAAGTCGGACAGGCGCTTTTGCGCATCCTCATAGCGGCGGCGCACGTCGGCGGTCTGCTCGTTGAACCATTTGGCCGAGGTGCGCGCCGGCGAGGCACGCAGTTCCACCTGCTCGCGCATGTAGATCTGCGCGGCGAGGTTGGCGACGCGGGCGGCGACCTGCGGATCGGGATCGAGATACTGGATCTGCAGCACGTTGCTCTGGCGGCCGGTGGTCACCAGTAGACCGGCGCGCACGCGCGCGGCCGCCTGTTGCAGGCGGGCATCGGCCGGCATGTCTGCGGGCAGCGCGTCGATGAAGCCCGCTTCCTTGGCGACCGCATTGATCACCTTGGCACTGCGGATGATGTCGGTCTGGGTGCCCAGGATCGAGTCCACCTCGACCCGGCCCTGATTCTGGGTCGTGTCGGTCGGATCGGTTTGCGACAGGTCCAGCATCAGCGAGGTCGTCGCCATATATTGGCGCGACTGCATGAAGGCCGCGACCGCGATCAGCAGGAACAGGGCGCCGCCGATCATCGCGGCGACCCGCCAGCGCGCCTTGACGGCGGCGGCAAGGTCCAGGGGGTTCATCGTCATAGTCCGTCCACTCCTCGGAGCATGGCGCGCATTTCCTCGGCCGGCGTCGGCGCGACCGTGCGCGGCGCGGGCTGCTTGGCCATCAGCAGCAGGAATTGCGGCGCCAGCGTATCTTGAAACATCCACAATTCGCCGCCCGGCGTGGGCGTAAGCGCAGGCTCCAACCGGGCCAGCGCATCGCTGGCATCGGCCTCCATGCCCGGATATTCGCCCAATATGTCGCTGCCGACGCGCAGCAGCCGCTCCAGCGAAATCGCCGACATCTGCGATGCGACGATACCGGCCAGCGCGATCATCCGGCGCCCCGATGCGCTGTCGCGCAGGGCGCGGGTGAACAGGCCATGGCTGGCGCTGCTCATTTCCGCCCAGTCGTCCAGCGCGCTGGCCAGGCCCTGTTCGACATCGCCCGCGGTCACCTGCTCGCGGCCGCCGGCCTCGGTAACAAGCGCCGCCTGCATGCCGAACAGCCGGGCATGATAGGGCGATCCCATCGCCGCGCCGGCCAGCGCCTCGACGGCTTCGGGCGTGATCGACAGCCCCGCCTTCTCGCCGCAGCTTGCCAGCAACAGTTCCAGTTCGGGGCGCGCAATCGGGCTGACCCGCTGCGGCGCGATATGGCGGCGGAGCGAGGGATGGGCGGCGATCAGGCCATCGACGTCCCCGGCGATGCCAACCAGCACCACCTGCACCGGCGAATGGATATCGGTCAGCAGCTTGAGCAGCGTTGCGACATCCTGCTTGGCGGTGTCGGAGCGGACCCGGTCATATTCGTCGAGGATCAGGATGGAGCGCTGGCGCACCTCCTCGACCAGCAAAGTGGCAAGGCCGTTCACGTCCAGCGGACCGGTAGCGAGCTTGCGGGCCCGTTCCTGGCCCGCGCCGCTCATCGGCAGTTCGGTCAGGAACGGGCGGAACAGCGAGTCGAAATCGGCCTCGCCGCTCGCGGACCCGTAAAGGGCGACGCAGCCGGCCTCGTCCGCCAGATCGCCGAAGACGCGCGCAAGCGAGGTCTTGCCCGATCCGCGCGTGCCGAAGATGATCGCATGCTTGCGCTGGACCACGATCGCCTCGACCAGCTTTTCCAGCTCATTGTTACGGCCGGCCAGGCCATGGCGGTCGGTCACCGGCATGGCGGTGTTGAACGCGCTGTAGATCGAATCCCGGCGCAGGCTGATGGGCTTGAGCGGCGTTGCCATCGCGCCCATCGAAAGCGGTCGCGGGGTGTCGTCGGGCGCAGGTTCGGGTGCGGCCGTCCGGTGGAAGCTCGGTGCGACCGGTTCCTCCAGCAGCAACGGAGCCTGATCGGGGATGACACGGGCGGAGGGGCTGGAGCCGCCGGCCAGTCGGCGCGGCAGGGACCAGAGCCAGTCGAGCGTGCCCGCCGAGCGGGCGCCGAAATCATGTTCCATCGCGGTCAAAACAGCTTCTCCCGGATGATGAGGACGTCTTCGGGCTTGACCGGGTCATCCAGCTTGGCCTGGACCTCCTGGCCGCCGCGCTTCACCTTGATGCTGCGGGTAGAGCCGGCGAGGGTCGGACCACCGGCCAGGGCAAGCGCCTGGCGGAAGGTCTGGCCCGCGACATAGGAGAAGGCGCCGGGTTGCTGGACCTGGCCATAGACATAGACTTTCTCGGCCGGCGGCACGAACAGGATGTCGCCGGCCTGGAGCGCCCGTCCGGCGCCTGCGCTCATGTCGGTGAGCGAGATGCGCACGGCGCCGCTGCCATCGGCCGGGGTCAGGATGACGGCATTGGCGCCGGCCGTGGTCGCGCCGCCGGCCTTGGCCAGCATCGACGCCACCGTATAGTTGCGGTCGAGCGGATAATTGCCGGCCTGGGGCACATTGCCCAGCACCGTGACCGAGCGGCTGACATAGTCGCTGACCTCGACGCTGACCGAGGGTTTGGTCAGATAGCCGCCACCGGCATAACTCGCGGCGATGTCGGACGCGAGCTGGGATGTGGTCTTGCCTTTCGCATCCACCGGCCCGACCAGCGCGAGCAGCACCGTGCCGTCGGCCTTGATCCTGGTTTCGGTCGAGAGGTCGGGCTGGCCGAAGATCGAGATCTTCAGTTGATCGTCCGGGCCGAGCAGATAGCCGGATGGCGCGGGCGTCGCCGGCCGCGCTGGCGTGGCGGCAACCGCCGCCGCTGCCGCGGCACCGGCAGGCGCCTGTGCCGTTTGGGTTTGGGCCGACAATGCGGTCGGCACCGCCAGCAGGGGGAGGGCGGCAAGGATATGGAAGCGTGTCGCTATTCTCATGGGTCAGGATCCCTTCGGGTCAAAAGCGCAGCAGGGCTGAGAGCGTCACCTGCGTGCCGCTATAGTTGGAGACATCGGTGTCGGTCCGACGGCGGTAATGCTGGGCGTCGAGGCTGAGATCGAAGCGATCGGTCAGCTTGCGCTTGAGCGTCGCGCCGAACTGGCGATTGCGGTCCGCCTCGATCGAGAAGGGGCGCAGCGCCGCATCCTGCCGGAACTTGCGCCTCTGCCAGTCGGCATAAAGGCCGGCCGAGGTCAGTTCGCTGATCGCGAACTCCCCTTCGATCCGATAGCTGGACCGGATCGCGAAGCCGCTGGCGATCAGGCTGTCATTCATGATGTCGCGGGCGGTGGAGGCGGTCAGCTTGACGCGCGGGATGATGCTGGTCGACAGCCGCACATCCCAGCCCATGCCATTATAATTGCCGACCGCAGCGGAATCGCTGCTGACATCCAGCCATTGCAGGTCGGCGTCGATCTGGGTGATCGGCGTGACCGAGCGCTGGAAGCGCAAGCCATAGGCGTTGATGCGGTTCTTGATGCCCAGCGTGCGCCGGTCGCTGACCGTGCGCTCATAATAAGTGGTGAGCGTGCCGAAGCTGGGCTTGTTATAGCCAAGGCCAACCTTGAAGCTGTCGCTGTCCTGGTCGGCATAGTCGAAATCATCGGCGTTGCGCGTCGTGTCGTGCTGGTAGCCGGCGACCGGGAAGAAGCCTGGCCGCTCGCACGACAGGTCGGCCCCCAGCGTCGAAAAGCGCTGGAGATTTTCGGTCGCGGCGTTGATGTCGCCATAATCGGCCCGCTGCTGGCGATAGCTGGCGCGCGGCGTGATGCCGCAGGTCGCTCCGAATCGAATCGTCGCCCTGGCCTCTGCATCGAGTCGCAGCTTGCTGCGCTGGGTCTCCGATACGAACTGGTCATAGCCGGCCTTAGCCCGGATCTGGATGTCGTGCCGCCCGATCGGATGGGCATAGGTCGCCTCGATCGAGGGCGTGACGATCAGGTCGCCGGTGGGGTCTTCGACCCGGTCGTCGACGCGATAGACATTGTCGTCATAGAGAAGATCGAGCCCGGCCGTCAGGTGCAGGCCGAGCGTATCTATGCGCTTGTCATCATCCTGGGCCTGCGCCGTGGAGGGCAGCCCGGCGAACAGCATTGCGCCGCCAAGAGCGGCCATGGCGGCCGCATGCGGCCATGCAAAATCATTTGCTGCGGGCGCACAGGGGCGCGCCCGCAAACACGGGTTATGGGCATTATCCAAACGCATGAATCCTTATTGCATTGCAGCAACAAGGGGCATGCTAATCGTATTTTTACGTAATGCACACGGGTCCGGACGCGACTTGTCGCGCCAAAACAACGGCTCGTTTCATCGACGAAAGGAGCCGTTAACAGCCGATCCCGGCTGTTAATCTGAGGGCAAGGAAACTGGCCCCGATCAGAAGATCAGATAAGCGATCGCGCCGATTGCCGCGCAGAAGGCGAGGATGCCCGCCCAGCGCGAAACAAACTGAATCGGCCCTTCCGCGCGGTCGGCGATCGACAGCGCATGGCCGTTTTCGGGGAGATCGCGGACGGCGATGCCCGCATCGGAAAAGGAGGTTTTCGTTGCGGCAACTGCCGCCAATTCATCAGCCACGACCGTCATCCTGGGAACTTTATGAACGGTCGTTAATATAGGATTTTAGGGTTCACAAATAGTTTACATCGGCATGAAAGCCGGCTCAGCTCATCGCAAAAGCCGGCTTCTGATGCTGAAAATCCTCAATCCTGGTCAAAGCCCCTGTAAACATTGGGGCTTCACCAGCAGGCGGGATCAATAGGCGTTGCGGTGAACCAGAACCCGTGCCGTGCCGACCAGGATGCCGATGTCGCGCATCAGGCTCCAGCCGTGCAGATATTCCAGATCCGCCTCGACCCGGTTCAGAATGTCGCGCCGGGTTTCGGTCGCGCCGCGGAAGCCGCGGATCTGGGCCAGGCCGGTGATGCCGGGCTTGAGCGCATGGCGATGCCAATATTGACGGTCGACCTGCCAGAACAGCTGGTCCTCGGCGGTCGAACCCAGCGCATGGGGGCGCGGGCCAACCAGGCTCATCTCGCCCAGCAGCACGTTGAGGAGCTGAGGCAACTCGTCGATGCTGGTGCTGCGGATGAAGCGGCCGACGCGGGTGATGCGGTTATCGTCGCGCTGGGTCGATGTGGCGCCGGCGGTGTCGCACTGTTCCACCCGCATGCTGCGGAACTTGAGGATGTGGAACAGGCGGTTGCCGCGGCCGATCCGTTCCTGGCGGAAGAAGACCGGGCCCGGCGAGTCCAGCCGGATGGCGACGGCTACGGCGATCATCAGCGGCGCCAGCGCGATCAGCACCGGCACGGTCAGGATGATGTCGAGCAGCCGCTTCTTGGCGCGATTGGCAAGGTTGAGCGGACCGCGGGCGACCACCAGCGTCGACACGCCGCGATGGCTCTGCACCGCGAGCGGCGCCATCGGGTCGAGTTCCGGCACGATGATCTCGCCCAGGATATTGCCGCCCTTGAGCATCTGCGCCCAGTCGGCCTTGCGCTCCAGCGGGCAAGAAATGACCACGCGATCGAAATCGCGCAGCAGCATGCCCAGGCGATGCAGCATATAGGGATCGTCAAGATCGGCGCGCAGGCCGAGCGTCGGTGCGTCCACGATCGTCATGCCGTTCACATCGTCGGGGATCAGGCCGTCGTCGATGATCAGCAACTGGGCGAACAGCCCTTCGGCGAAATGGCGGCGAACGGCACGGACGACCAGCACCCGCTGCATCACGATCAGCGCGCCGCTGAAGAACAGACCCGTGCTGATGCCCAGGCGCGAGAAATTGTCGGTGACCTTCAGCGAGAAGACGACCAGCAGGAAGATCAGCAGGGTTCCGGCGAAGGCCATTACTGCACTGCGGCATGAGGCCGTCATGCTGGTCAGGCAACGCGGGTTATAGGCCTGATTGTGAAAGGCGATGGTGCCATAGACCAATATCCCGCCGGCGAGCGGTTGCCAGACCTCCATCGACAGGATCGGAATGCCGGCCACGCGCAGGCCGATGACGAACCCTGCGGCCAGGGCCATCATGTCTGCAAGCAGCAGAACCAGGCTCAGCCACAGGCGCGCGTTCCGCTGGAAAGCGGCGGTGGCGGGCTGGCGACTGGGGGTTCCTGCAATCGCCAGATCTATTTTGGACATCGGCAACCCTTTAAATGCGTCGTGACGTCATGGTCCGCCCGCCCGTCGTCAGACGGTGGCGATCTTTCCCCAGGACATCCGCTGCCTTTGATTTATGTTGCGTAGCAGCAGGACATAGTTGCTCGGTTGTTACAATTGGCGGAGGGATATTCGGACGCACATTTCCGACGATCCGTTGAGCGCGCATTTTTCATCCTGCCGCCCCTTCGTTCTGTCGCAGGGAAAATCGATCAGGCGCGGTGAGAGGCCTTGCCGGCCTGATGGAAACGACGTCGAATCAAATCGCTCAGCGAAACAGCCACCAGCCGATCAGAAGCAGCGCGCCGACAAGGGCCACGGGGCCTGCCCAGCGTGACAGGAACTGCACGCCGGCTTCGGCCAGATGATGGGGGAAAGGCCAGATTCTGGGGTCATCCGCATCCTCGCCATGCTGCGGGACGGGATCATGCCGTGGCGCCGACCGGGCGCTGTCGTGTCCGGCATTGCGATCCTGCGGTGGCGGAAACAGATCGACCATCATCATTCCCGATGCGATGCGATGCGAGAATAGCGACCGCGGATCACGATAACCTGCGGCCGGGCAAAGATAAACCATTATCCCTGCCCGGCCGCGTTCGGTTCAATAGCGGAAACGCGCCGACGCATAGACGGTGCGTCCCGGTTCGGGAAAACCATCCGTCAGCGTGTAATAGTCATCGAACAGATTGCGCCCGCCAATGCCGAGGTCGATCTGGTCGGTCAGCGCCAGATCGACGCGCAGGCTGGCATTCACATAGGCGCCGGTGCGGTAATAGCGGGTTGGTTGCGACGCCGGGGTTGCGGTGAACAATGTCCAGCGGTTCGACGCCAGATCGACGCTCGGGACGATGTGCAACCGTTCGACAGGCGCCCAGTCGATGTAAGCAAAGCCCTTGTGCGTGGGAACGCCGGTGGGACGGAAGCGCGCGTTTGACGGATCGGTCAGGTCGCGCTTGATGCCGGTATAGTTGATGCCCGCGTCCAGCCCCGGCAGCAGCGTCGCCGACGCCGACAGTTCGATGCCATAATATTCGCCCTTGCCGACATTGCGGCTCTGGCTGAGGTTGGTGAGGGCGCAGCCCGTGGTCGGCACGGCGGGCGGCGTGGTCGACGCGGTGCAGGGATAGGCCGGCGTCGGCACGCTGAAGATGGCGTCCCGCACCCAGCTGTAGAAGAGCGCGCCTTCCAGGCGGATGGATCCCTGGCTCCAGCTTCCGCCGATTTCCGCATTGGTCGCCCGTTCCGCCTTCAGGTCGGGATTGGGGATGGCGGTGTTGAAGCGCTGGCTGAACCGTTCGAAGATGGTCGGGAAGCGGGCACGCGATGACAGGCTGGCGTGGAGCGACAGCGCATCGCTCGCCTGCCAGTCGAACCGGCCCTGCGCATTCCAGGTGTCGGCGTCCCTGCGCGGATAATTGTAGATGACCGATGGCGTGCCCGACGTGCCGAGCGGGGCGCCATATTCCTCGGCTCGTTCCAGGTTGCGCCAGTCATAGCTGCCACCCAGGGTGAAGCGAAGCGTCGGGCTCAGCGCCAGCTCATTTTCCAGCGCAATGGAATAGGTGGCCTCGCTCTGGGTCTGTTTCGGCTCCGTGGTGGCGACGCCGGCCGTCGAAAAGCTGGTCTGGAACTCGACATGCTCATCATGGCGATAATGGAAGGCGAGGCGGAGTGTGTCCGCATCGGTCGCGGTGAAATCGAGTTGGGCCGATCCGCCCCACGCCTTGTCCTCATAGGGGCTGTCAAAGGCATAGGGCCGGCTCTGCGTGGTCAGCGTCCGGTCGTTGAAGGAGCGGAGCATCGAATCGAACTGGTTATAATAGGCGCGGGTCTTGAGCGTGGCCCGGTCGCCCAGCGCCGTGGTCGACAGGAAATAGACGCTGGTGATGTCCCAGGACGGCCAGTCCCAGAAACGGGCCGTGGTGACCGTGTCGCTGATATGCAGCGGCGCGCTCTTCGATCCTTCCTGATGGGTATAGCTCAGCGCATATTCGTCGGTGGCATTGGGGGTGAAGCCGACCTTGGCATTGACCCGCCAGTCCTCCGCCCGCGAAAAGTCGCGCGCCCCGCCATCTTCGAGCGTGGACACGCGCGGCGTGAAATCATTGGGCAGGTCCCAATGATCGGTAAAGCTGCGGGCATAGCTGGCCTGCGCATACCAGAGATCGTGCCGGGTGCCGATCTTGGCCGACGTGGTATAGCCGGCATAGTCCATGTCATTGTCGAAGCTGACCTGTCCGCGAAGATCGATGTCGAGCGCTTTGGTCGGTTTGCTGGTCACCAGATTGATGGCGCCGCCCATGGCGCCGGGTCCGTCCAGCACGGAGGCATAGCCCTTGGCCACCTGGACCTCGGCAATGTCGGTGGTCAGGAAACGGCCATAATCGAGCCGGTTGTCGGCGGGCAGATAGACACGGATGCCATCGATCGAGAGCGGCACCTGGAACCGGTCGAAGCCACGCACGAAGACCAATCGCTCGTTGCGGGTGCCGCCGCTGTTGCCGGCGGACACGCCGGGCATGAGGTTGACCGCATCGTCGAGCGAGGTGCGGTTGAAACTGTAGATGGCGTCGGAGGACAGGGTGCTGCCGTCAATCTCGATCCCGCTGGTGCGGGGGGCGGTGACGATGATCTGGCCGAGCGAGAAGCGATCGCTGTCGCCGGCCGCGTCGGGCGCGCCCTGCGCTTGGGCCGTCGCGGTCCAGCAGCACGCGCTGGCCAGCAAAATGCGCATCATGGTCTGTCGCATGAAAATCCCCCTATTCTTGGTCGTTCGACTCGCTATATCCCGCCGTATATAGTTTTGCCTTCGGGAGGGAAGCCCGTGCGTCAGCCTCTGTTCCTGCTGTTTCCGGCCCTGTGCGCGGCCTTGGTGCCGGCATCGGCCTTCGCGCAAATGTCGGGCATGCCAGCCTGCGCCGCGCCGGCCGATCCGCCAGTGGAGATGGCATCCTGGCGCGCGCCGCAGCCGATGCAGGCGGCGGCCGATGCCAAGGGAGCCGGCAAGGACAAGCTGAAAGCCGGGCAGGCGGTGACGCTGACCCTGCTGCCGACGCCCAGGATCAGCTATCCGCTTCGCCCGGCCAAGCCCGGCGGCAGTGTCAGCTTCGGTGGCATCGTCCATTTCACCGTCGATCAGCCCGGCACATGGCGGGTGGCGCTGAGCAGTGGCGCCTGGGTCGATGTGGTGAAGGACGGCACCGCCGCGACCTCGACCGCGCATGGCCATGGCCCCGATTGCACCGGCATCCGCAAGATGGTCGATTACAGCCTGGAACCAGGCGACTATATCCTGCAACTCGCGGCCAATGGCGATCCGCAGATGACGGTGCTGGTGACCCGTCTGCCGTGAAGCCGGCGCGCTGGCCGCTATTGCTCGCGACGCTGCTGCTGATCGGGGCGGGGCGGCCGTGGCATTGGGACTTGCCGCTGGGCGAAGCACCGCCCCCGGTCCCGGCCGGCAACGCAATGAGCGCGGCGAAGGTCGAGCTTGGCCGCCGTCTTTTCTATGACGCCGACCTGTCGGCCAATGGCACGTTGAGCTGTGCCGGGTGCCATGAACAGCATCGCGGCTTTGCCGATGGCAATCGCACGCGGCCCGGCGTTCATGGCGATCCGGGCCTGCGCAATGTGCCGGGCCTGGCCAATGTCGCCTGGTTGCCGCGCCTCACCATGGCGGATCCGGCGATCACCAGCCTGGAGGCGCAGGTCGCCGTGCCCCTGCTGGGCGAGCATCCCGTCGAAATGGGGATGAAGGGGCTGGAGGCGGAACTCCCGCGTCGGCTGGGCGCCGATGCCTGCTATCGGCGGATGTTCGCACGCGCATTTCCGGACCGTCGCGGCCGGATCGACCTCGCGACGGTGTCGGCGGCGCTGGCGGCGTTCGAACGCACGCTGATTTCGCGCGACACCCCCTATGATCGCGATCGACGGGGGCAGGCCGATGCCCTGTCGATGTCGGCCCGGAAGGGCGAGCGGCTGTTCGCGGACAAGGGCTGTGCGTCATGTCACGCGGGTCGAGATTTCAGCGACGGGGCCTATCATCGGCTGGAACCGGCGACGGCCACCGATCCGGGGCTGGCGGAAAAGACGGGGCTGACCAGTGATGCCGGGCGTTTTCGCACGCCCCCGCTCCGCAATGTCGCGGTGACCGGTCCCTGGTGGCATGATGGGTCCGCGCAAACGCTGGATGCGGCGATCCTGCGCCATGGCCAGAAACTGACCGACGCCGAACGGATCGCGATCACGGCTTTCCTCGACAGCCTGACCGATCGGACTTTCCTCACCGATCCACGCTTCGCCATGCCGGCTGAAGCCTGCGGCAAGAAACTATGAAAGAGGGGCGGGCAGGGGGATCGGCCGCAGCAGGGCGTCAAGCTGGCCCTGCGCCCGTCCTCCGGTCACGGTGAGCGCGGCCTGCTCCAGCGCACGATAGGCGGTCAGCACGGCCTGCCCTGCCTCCGTCACCCGCGCGCCACGATCACGGCCGCCGCCGGCGACCGTCTCGACCAGCCGTTCGTTCCAGCAGCGGTTCATCGTGTCGACCAGCAGCCAGCTGCGCCGATAACTCATGCCCAGCGCCCGCCCGGCCGCCGATATGGAGCCGTGCAGCGCGATCGCATCGAGCAGATCGGCCTTGCCCGGTCCCATGGCGATCTCGTCCCCGCAAAGGATCTGGATCTTGAGCTTGAGCGTTCCGGTCTGCATGGCCCTGCCTGATTGCGTGCGATTTGCCCCTCTTAGCCCGTTGTCGCAGGTTCAGCGAGGGGGTGGCATGGCCCGCATTTGCTGCCGCCTTGGAATTGCCGAATTCCTGTGGGACAGGCGCAATGGTCGCCGAAAAACATAGATAGCCGGATAGAGAGACATGCCCCAGCCTTCCGCCCCGATCCCGACCGCGCGCCTGCGCCAGCCGATCGGCCTGTTGATCGGAACGGCACTGGGGGCTGCATTGCTGACGCCGGGCCTTGCGGCCGAGCCTGCGCCGTTCGAGCTGACCGGGCCAGACCTCAAGGTCAGCGTGACCCGCGGCACGACCAGCTTGCCGATCAGCCAGGTGCCGAGCCTGCGGGCCGGCGACAAGCTGCTGATCGAGCCGAACCTGCCCAAGGAACAGGGTGCCAATTTCGTGCTGATGTCGGCCTTCCTGCGGGGCGCGACCAACCCGCCGCCCAAGGACTGGATCGACAGCGCGGAGACATGGAAGAAGAAGGACAAGGATCGCCGCCTCGCCCTGACCGTGCCGGACGGCGCGCGACAGATGGTGCTGTTCCTGGTGCCCGAGACCGGCGGTGGCGAGGGTACGGTTAGTGACGCGGTGCGCGGCAAGCCGGGCGAGTTCGTGCGGGCAACGCAGGAACTCAATCAGGCGTCGCTTGATCGCTCGCGGCTGGATGCCTTCATGACGGCGATCCGGACACAGGAAAACAGCCATCCCGAATTCCTGCGCAGCGTCGCCCCGGCGCTGGCCCGCAGCCTGTCGATGAAGCTCAACGAGGATTGCCTGTCCAAGGTGATCGAGCTTCAGGCGGCCTGCCTGCTGGAGAATAAGGATCAGCTGGTCCTCGCCGATGTTCACAGCAGTTCGATTGCCGAGACGCTGAGCGGCACGCCGACCGACCTTGCCCTGCAACTCGCGTCCACGCGTGAGGCGGGCTATGGCTATTACAGCCCCTATATTGGCGTGGTGCGCGATCTGGCCCGGATGTTCGGGGCCTTCAGCAGCCCCAGCTTCGAATATCTGCCGACCGTTAGCCTGCGCCGCGACGACAATATCGGGCTGATGCTGAACAAGGCACCGTCCTTCGCCAAGCCAAAGTCGGTGATGGTGGTCGGCATGCCCTCGATCGAGGCGGACAGCCCGCCGCGCCTGCGCAGCGGGGCACAGGCACCGATCTGCGCGGCATTGCCCGGCACGGTGCTGCCGGTCGAGGGCGCGCCGCTCATCTATTCGACCAGCTATGCGCGCGGCATGACGGTGCAGTTGAAGGCGGCGTCGGGCCAGACGATCGAATATCCGCTGGAAGCGCGGGCCGACCGGGGCGGCTATGTGATCCGCGCCGATGGTCCCTGGCCGGCTGACTTCAGGGGATCGATCGAGGCTCATGTCTATGGTCAATGGGGGTTCGACCGGTTCGAAGGCCCCGATTACATCCTGCAGCGGCCCGATGATGCGGCCTGGCAGGTGAAGGGCGAGGCGCCGACGCTGGTGGTCGGCCGCGACAATGGCCTGACTTTGACGGGCGGTGCGCCTTCTTGCGTTGAAAGTGTCACCCTGCGCCAGGGCAATGCGGCGCCCCAGGCGATCGGCTGGAAGGTGCAGGGCCACGACGCGCTGGACCTGACCCTGCCGCTGGCCGATCGGCGCGCCGGACCTGTCACTGTCGATGTCAAATATCAGGGCGTCGCCAAGCCTTTCTCCGTGGCGCTGCGCGCTTATGCCCCGGCGAGCAAGCTGGACGGATTGACCGTGCATCAGGGCGATGCCTGGGGTGAAATGACGGGGCAACGGCTCGATCAGGTGGCGAGCGTCGACCTTGGCGGGCGTAGCTGGAAACCCGATGGCCTGACCCGCGACGGTTCGGTCGATCGGCTGCGTCTGACGGCCGCGGGCGATGGGACTGTGCCGGCCGAAGGCGCCAGCGCCCGCGTGCAACTGGAGGATGGGCGGACCGTATCCGTTCCGGTCACGATTGCCCCCGCGCGTCCCCGTGTGACCCTGCTCAACAAGAGCGTCACGCCGGCCGCGGCAACGGGTCTGCCGGTGACACTGGGCGGATCGGACGTGCTGCCCAATAATGGCCGCCTGGTCTTTTCCGTGCAGGCGCAGGACGGCACCAAATTGGCCATGACTGATGCGATCGAGGTGGCGACGCAGGATGGCGGCGCCAGCGTCCGGCTGACGGCCGGTTCCGGCGTGCAACTGCAAAGTCCGCAGGTGATGGTGGCGACCCTTGATCCGGCGGCGCTCGGCCCCGCCTTCGGTCCGCTGCAATTCCGCATCGTGCGGGGTCGCGAACAGGGGGATTGGCAGCCGCTGATGCCGCTCGCCCGCCTGCCGCGGATCGAGGCGGTGGATTGCGCGGGCAAGGAGCAGAAGGATCAGGGCTGCACCATCAAGGGACGCGACCTGTTCCTGGTCGATGCCGTCGCCGGCAATCCCGCTTTCGATCAGCCCGCCCCGGTGGCGCAGGGCTTCACCGGATCGACCCTGACGGTCCCGGCGCCGACCGACGGCAAGCTCTATGTCCGCCTGCGCGACGCGCAGGGCGCGATGCTGGTGGTGCAGGCGCCATCGCCCGCCGCCTGATCGCCTTCCCGATCAAGGCTGGCCGCGCTAGGCTGGCCGAATAGAATGATTTCGAGGCCCGAATGACCGTCATTGCCGCCTATCTCTATCGCAACGGCCAGCGCGTGCGCGAAGTGTCGATCAATGAACGGATCGATTGCGCCGAAGACAAGTCGGAATTCGTCTGGATCGGCGTGGCCAGCCCGACCGCCGAGGAAATGCGGACGCTGCAGCAGAATTACAATCTCCACCCATTGGCTGTGGAAGACGCGATCAAGGCGGACCAGCTGCCCAAGGTCGACATCTATGGCGAGCAACTGTTCGTCGTCGCCCGCACCGCCCATGTCGAGGAGAAGACGATCGCCTATGGCGAGACAGCGATCTTCGTCGGCCACAGCCATATCATCAGCGTCCGCCATGGTTCGGCACGCGGGCATATCGAGCTGCGTCACGCGCTGGAGGCGGTGCCGGATCGGCTGGCCCATGGCGTCGATTATGTGCTGCACGCAATCCTCGATTTCATCGTCGACGGCTATCTGCCGATCGTAGAGGGGATCGAGGAGGAAGTGCTGACCATGGAGCAGCACACGGTCGACAATTTCCTCGGTCGCGATGAGATTACCCGTATCTTCAACCTGCGGCGCCAGTTGATACGCTTCCAGCGCATATTGGGGCCGATGCAGGAGGTCGCGACCAAGTTCGTCAAGATCGACCTGCCTTGTATCGGCCCGGAAACCCGGCCCTATTTCAGCGATGTGCGCGACCATGTGCGGCGGGTACAGACGATGGTCGACGATCTGCGCGAGGTGCTGAATTCCGTCTTCGAGTTCAGCAATCTGTTGGAGCAGCAGCGCACCGGCACGATCACCCGCCAGCTTGCCGCCTGGGCCGCGATCCTAGCGGTGCCGACCGCGATCGCCGGCATCTACGGCATGAATTTCGAGCATATGCCCGAGCTCAAGACCCGATACGGCTATTTCGTCGTGCTGGGCGTGATCCTGCTGATCTGTTCCATCCTCTATCGGCGGTTCCGCAAGCTCAACTGGCTCTGACGGCATCGCCCCGCCGAAATGCCGCCACGGTCGCTTGACCTATTCGGACAGGCGGTGCCAGCCTGCCCCAATGGGAGGTTACGCGATGGATGAGGATCGCGACGCGTTCGAGGCGATCAATGCGCATATGCTGCGGTTCCTGCCGGAACTGGTCGCGGAACTGGGCGGCGAGGCGCCGGACAGCGACGATGCGTCGCCCAGCTATCGCCAGACGATCGCACTGATCGAGGATGCGGCGCATCGGCTCGCCTGCCCGGATTTCGGCATGCGTCTTGCCCTGCGGCAGCGCGGCGTCGACCTGTTCGGGCCGCTGGGCGACGCGATGCGCAACGCGCCGACCTTTGGCGCGGCGATCGATTATGTGTGCAGCCATAATTATGCGCATAGCCTGGCGGCGTCGGTCTGGCTCCGCCGCTTTCCGTCGGTCCGCCATGTCTTCGTTGGGCATGACATATTGCTCGACGGCGTGCCAAACCGGGCGCAGGCGATGGAGCATATTTTGCTGGTCGGCCATCTATTCGCGATGGAACTGACCGGCGGGCGGGCACGGGCGCGGCGGGTGCATTTCCGCCACCAGCCGATCTCGCCGGCGCGCATCTATCGCCGCTATTTCGGATGCCCGGTCCATTTCGGCCAGAATGAGGACGGGATCAGCTTTTCCGAGCGCGACATGGCAAGCCCGGTGATCGACCGGGACGCTGCGGTCTTCGCCGCGGTCACCGCCTATATCGAACGCGAATTTCCCCATCGCCACCCGCCGCTGCATGCGCAGGTGCGCGGCATCGTCATGCAATGGCTGTGGACCGCCCATTGCTCGAATGATCGGGTTGCGGCCGAACTGGGGCTGCATCCGCGCACGCTGCACCGCCGGCTGGCGATAGAGGGCACGAACTTCCAGAAGATCAAGGATGAGGTGCGGCGCGACATATTGCGCTACTATCTGGAGCAGACTGACTTGGATTTCGCCCATGTGTCGGAGAAGCTGGGCTTTTCCGAACAGTCGGTGATGACGCGCAGTTGCAACCACTGGTTCGGCGCGTCGCCGACGCGGTTGCGGGCGCGGCTGCACGCGCCCGCCTGACGCTTCAGCCCGCGATCGAGGTGCGGTGCATCATCCGCCCGGAATCGCGGGCATAGGGCACCACCCGGTGCAGCGCGCCGGTGTTGCTCCAGATCACGAAATCCCCCGCCTGCCATTGATGCTGATAGACGAAATCGGGCTGGGTCGCCCATTCGTTGAGCCGAGCGATATTGGCGCGGCCATAGGCCAGCTCCATGCCGACGATCCGGTCGGCGGTCGAACCGACGATCAGGCTCTTGCGGCCATTCTTGTGGGTCTGGACCAGCGGTCGTTCCTTCTCGACGCCGATCGCCAGCTTGCCCTTTTCCGCTTCGGGAATGGCGTCGGCGATCGAGCGCAGGCTGGCGGCGACGCTGTGGATGATGCGCAGATCCTCGATCTCGGCGCGCTGTGCTTCGGGCATCTGTTCATAGGCGGCGAAGGTGTTGGCGAATTCGGTCTGGCCGCCCTTGGGCGCCAGGCGCCGGGCCGAGAGCAGCGTCGCGAGTGGCGGCGGCATCTCCATCGGCATGCCGTCCATGTGCCAGAAGAAGGTGCCCAGCACATATTCGGGCGCGCGGTTGATCTTGCGATCCAGCGTCACCTGATAGACGTCCTCATCCTTGTTGGTCGTCGCTTCGCTGGTGAGGTTGAGCCGCCCGCCGAGCAGGTCGGTGAAGGCCAGTTGTTCCTCATTGGTGAAATGGACCTGCGGCATGACCAGCACGGTCCGCTCCTCCAGCATGTCGCGGCACTGGGCGACCACCTCGGGATCGAACAGCGCCTCCCGATCGGCCTCGACCAGCGCGCCGATCAGCGGCTTGACCGGGCGGAAGGTGACGCGGCTCTTGTGAATGACGTTCATGATCCTGCTCCTTCGATCTCAATCCTGGTCGGCGGCCATGCCGGAAAAGCCGATGCAATAGCCGCCATCGACCGGCAGCAAGGTGCCGGTGATGTAGGACGCCTCGTCGCTGGCGAGGAACAAAGCGGCATTGGCGATTTCGCTGGCCAGGCCCCACCGGTCCATCGGGATGCCGGGCACGCGGAAGATGCCGGGCGGCGGTTCGGGATGGTCCTTGGCCATCGGTACCAGCCCGGTCCAGATCGATCCGGGCAGCACGGCGTTCACGCGGATATTGTGCGCGGCATAATCGAGCGCGGCGCATTTGGTCATCTGGCTGACCCCGCCCTTGGCGGCGGCATAGACGCCATGCCCCTTCCATCCGACCATGCCGGTGGCGGAGCCGATATTGACGATCGCGCCGCCGCCGCTTTCCAGCATGGCGATCACGCCATATTTCATGCCCAGGAATACGCCCTTCAGATTGACGGCATGGACCCGGTCCCAATTGTCGCTGCTCTGTTCGTGCAGCGGCATGATGCCGCCGCCGAAGCCGGCATTGTTGACCAGGATGTCGACCCGGCCAAAGGCGTCGCGGGCGGCGGCGATCATCGCCCGCACGTCCGCTTCCTCGGCCACGTCGACATGCAGGCCGATCGCGCCGTTGCCGATCGCGGCGGCGACGTCATCCTGAGCGCCGCTGATGTCGGCGCAGAGCACCCGCGCGCCTTCCTGCGCGAAGCGTTCGGCCATTGCCTTGCCCATGCCCGACCCCGCGCCGGTGATGACCGCGCTCTTGCCCGCCAGCCTCATGGCATCGGCTCCGTGTCGATGGTCGGCTGGATCAGGATGCGGCTGACATTGGCCCGGCGCGGCAGGCTGACGGCGAGCAATATGCCGGCGACGATATCGTCCGGCGCCATCGCCCCGTCCTTGTGGGTGTGCTGCTGGATCATGTCGCGCCATTGCGGGTCGGAAATGGAGCTGGCGATCTCGGTCGCGGTCGCGCCCGGTTCGATGATCGAGACGCGGATGCCGGCCTGGCCGCCCTCCTGTCGCAGGCTTTCGGTGAAGCCGGTCAGGCCGAACTTGCTGGTCGAATAGGCAGCGAAGCGCCAGCCCGATCGGCGGCCGGCGGTCGAGGAGATGTTGACGATGTCGCCGTTGCCCTGTGCCTTCATCACCGGGAAGGCGGCGCGGCAGGCATGGATGGTGCCCATCAGGTTGATATCGATCACCCGCTGCCACTGGTCGCTGGTCAGGCTTTCGATCCCGCCCGCCTCGTTGACGCCGGCAGAGTTGACGAGAATGTCGAGCCGGCCGAACCGGGCCACCGTGTCGGCGACGGCGGCCGCCGCATCCGCCTCGACCGAGACATCGCCGGGCAGGGCGAGCGCGGTGCCGCCTGCTGCCTCGATCCGCGCGACCAGCGCGTCGAGCCGGTCGCGACGCCGTCCGTTGACAGCGATGTTGACACCCTCAAGCGCCAGCGCGAGCGCCGCCGCCTCGCCAATGCCGGAGGATGCGCCGGTGACCAGCGCGACCTTGTTTTCCAGTGCTGCCATGACCTCTCCTTGGCCCGCTGTCCTGTGCCGGACCGCGATGCTGAACAGTTCATTAGCAGGGGTGGATGGGGTGGTGCGATGGCAGGATCGGTAATAGCGCCGGGGCGATCATTTGGCTTCGAGCTGGTCCAGCATCGCTTCGATCATCGTCAAGGCCTGGTCATGGCCCTCGGTCAGGCCAAGCGCGGTCTCGCTGACCAGCATGCGGGCGAGCGAGGCGGCGATCATCACCAGGCCGCCGGCCTGACCCGCCTGATCGGCCGGTAGCAGCGCCGCGACGGCCTGCGCCTGATGCGCGCGAAAGGCCTGAGCCGCGGTGACGATCTCGGCCCGCACCGCCTCGCGATGATGGGCGATGGCGCTGAGTTCGGCCGCGAGCGCAGCGGTCGAGGGATCGCGCATCATCTCCCACATGGCGCGCAGCGGGCGGGGGGCGGCAAGGGCCTCGGCGAAGCGGGCCATGCGGCGCTCGTTGATCCGCTGCACCACGGCGCGGAGCAGATCGTCCATCGTGCGGAAATAATAATAGAGAAGCTGGGTCTTGAGCCCGGCCTGCTGCGCTACCTGCCGCGCGGAAATGCCATGTTCGCCGACCTCTGTCAGGATCGTTTCGGCCGCGTCGATGAAGCGGGCGCGGTTCTGCGATCCTTCGGCGCCAAGTCTGCGAGCGGTAGCCATATCGTCCTTTCTGTCTTCTCCGCCTCCGCTTCTGGGCAATTTTGCGGGGCGCGGCAATGGCCGGGCGCCTGTCCATTTTGGTCAAGTCGTGGTGTCGGGGCGTCGCTAGCCTTGGCGTCAAACAAGGCATTTGCGGAGAGACGATCCATGACCAGCCCGACGCTCGATTGTTCGGATATCGACAATTATCTAGGCAAGCCGATCCAGCCCGCGCGGATGGTCGAGCCGATCAACAATGGCGATATCCGCCGCTGGGTGCAGGCGATGCATTATCCCAACCGGCTCCATTATGATGCGGGTTATGCCGCGCAGAGCCGCTGGGGCGGCATGGTCGCGCCACAGAGCTTTGCCGTGACGATGGACTGCGCCCATGGCTCCGCGCCGTCCTGCATCGGCCGGGTGCCCAATTCGCACATGCTGTTCGGCGGCGACGAATGGTGGTTCTACGGGCCCCGCATGGTGGCGGGCGACCGCATCCTCAACGAGCGCATCCCGTTCGACTATACCGTCAAGGATACCAAGTTTGCGGGGCCGACCTGTTTCCAGCGCGGCGACAATTTCTATTATAATCAGCAGGGCGACCTGATCGCCAAGCAGCGTTCGACGTCGATCCGCTACAGCCAGGAAGCGGGCAAGGATAATGTTCCCACCGAAGGCTTTGACGATCCGGTCTGGACCGATGACCAGTTGGAGGAACTGGAAGCGCGCAAGATGCAGTGGATCCAGATGCTCCATGATCTGGGCCATGACCGGCGCTGGTGGGATGATGTGACGGTCGGCGCGGCGCTGCCCGAACGGGTGGTCGGGCCGCATTCGATCGTCTCCTTCGCGACCGAATGGCGATCCTATATCTTCACGCAATGGGGCGGCACCCATCGACGCACGGATCTCGACATGGAGGCGCTGGGCTTCGTCAAGGAAATGGCGGGCCATGAGAATGATCCAGTAATGGAGGCGATCAATCCCGAATTCACCGATGGCGCCTATGTTGGCCCGTCGCGCGGCCATCTCTTCCCGCGCTGGGCCCGCTTCATCGGCATGCCGCGCGGCTATGGCTATGGCGCGTCGATGGGGGCGTGGATCACCGATTATTTCGCCGGTTGGGCCGGGGAATGGGGCATGATCCGCCATTCCGCCTGCAATTATCGCAGCCCGGCGCTGACCGGCGACATCACCATCACCACCGGCACCATCCTCGACAAGTTCGTCGATGAGGACAGCCGGCACATGGTGCAGGTCGATTGCCGCATGGCCAATCAGGCGGGGGCCGTGCTGGCCACGGCCAAGGCGGAGATCGAACTGCCCAAACGGCCGGCCTGATCCGTCTGGTCAAGCGCGCCGCGCTGTGGGATAGCGCGGCGATGGATTTAGACGATCAATTTCGCCATTATTTCGGCACCGACGACCTCGCCAGCGTACCGCCGGAGGGTATGGCGGCCGGGATCGAGCGGATGCAGGTGGCCTTCGGGCTGGAGACCGACCGTCCCCGGCGCTTCGCCCTGTGGACGTTGCTCTACATGCTGGGCGCGGCGCCCGACCTGGATGTCGCCTTCGAAGATGAAGCCGATCGCAATGCCGCGCGCGACGTGATGGACATGCTGGACGAATAGGCCGCAGGGGCGATGGAAAAAGGCATAACCCGCGCCGGCAGGAAGGAGCGCGCATCGGCGCGCGGCGCGATATTGGCCGCGACCGAGAGGCTGATGGTGGAGGAGGGCTATGCCGCCGTCACCACCCGGCGCGTGGCCAAGATCGTCGGCGTGACGCCGGCGCTGGTCCATTATCATTTTGCGACGACGGACGACCTGCTGCTGGAACTGTTCCGCAGTCTGTCGGCCCGGTTCAAGGAAGAACTGGCGAACCGGCTGGATACGCCCGATCCGCTGCGCGCGCTGTGGCAGCTCAATTCCGATCCGGATGGCAGCGCGATCGTGCTGGAGTTCATGGCGCTGTCCAACCATCGCAAGGCGATCCGCCAGGAAATCGCCGCCTTCGTCGAGGAATTGCGTGATATCCAGACGCGGGCGATCGGCGCGGCCGATGGCGCGGGGCTGTCGCCGGTGGGGCTTTCGGTGCTGACGGCGGGCATGGCCCGGTCGATCGTCATGGAACAGAGCCTGGGCGTGACGCTGGGCCATGACGAGGCGCTGGCCATGGTGGAGGCGTTGATGCGCCACGCCACCGGCAAAGGCAGCTGACAGGTTAGCCGGCGCGACTATGCGCGCCGGGCAAGTCCTTATTTCTTGGCCGGGATCTTGTTGAGATCGGCCTGCACCTTGGCAAGCGCGGCGTCGGTCAGCGTGTCGGCCGCATATTGCTGCACGCCCTTCAGCGTCATCGAACGCGCCATGTCGATCTGCGGGTTGGCGGTGAAGCCGGGCAGATTCTTGTCGAGAACCGCCTTGGTCGCGGGATTGTCGAGCAATGTGCCGATGTCGGTCGTCTCGACGCTATAGGCCGGGGCAGGCGCGGCGGCAGGGGCCTGCGCCATGGCGACGTGGGGGGCGGCGGCAGTGAGCAACAGGCTGGCGGCGATCAGGACAGTTTTCATCGGCATCCTCTCAAAGCAACAGGTCTTGTCCCGAAGCCCGGCGGCCGTGAGACGGTCTGTATCATAAGCGGGGCCGAGCAGGCAGGGAACCGGGGCACGATCCAACCGCCCCGGCGATGTTTGGCTCAGTAGCTGCCGCCGATCCAGCTGCGCACGACGGCGCCCTGGGTATCCAGTTGCAGCAGGTCGGCGCGCAGGCCCGGCGCGATGCGACCGGTTTCGGCGGCAAGGCCCAGGAAGGCGGCCGGGGCCGCCGATGCCATGGCGAAGGCGCGCTCGATCGGGACGTCCAGCATGGCGACGCTGTTGTGGACGGCGGTGATCATGTCGAGATTGGAGCCGGCGAGCGTGCCGGCATCATCGGTGCAGGCGCCGTTGCGGACCAGGATATGGCGGCCTTGCAGCATGAACTCGTCCGCTTCGGAGCCGACCGAAGGCATGGCGTCGGTGACCAGCATCAGCTTGTCGCATGGCTTGCAGCGCAGCGCGATCTTGAGCGCGGTGGCGCTGACATGATGGCCATCGACGATGATGCCGCAGGTCAGGCTATCCTGCTCCAGCGCGGCGCCGACGATGCCGGGCTTGCGCGATCCCAGCGGCGACATGGCATTGTAGAGATGGGTGACGCCGGACAGGCCAGCTTCGACCGCACCGATCATATCCTCATAGCGGCCATTGCTGTGGCCCGCCGCGACGATCACGCCGCGCTCCACAAGCTGGCGCACCATGTCGGGCGAGGTCCGCTCGGGTGCCAGCGTAACGAGGGTGCGGCCGCGCTTGAGCGAAGACAGCACTTCCAGCCCCTCGGCATCGAGCGGGCGGATCTTGTCGCCGTCATGAATGCCCTTGCGCTCGATATTGAGATAGGGCCCTTCGATATGGATGCCGAGCACGCCCGGCACCCCGGCCTCGATCGCAGCATCGACGGCGGCGACCGCCTGGCGGATGACGGCCAGATCATCGCTGATCAGGGTCGGCAGGAAGCCGGTGGTGCCGAAACGCCGATGGGCGGCGCCGATCGCGGCGATGCCTTCGATCGTCGGGGCATCATTGAACAGCACGCCGCCGCCGCCATTGACCTGCGTATCGATGAAGCCGGGCACCAGCCGGTCGCCGCCCAAGTCGCGCCGCGCGACATCGGTCGGGACATCGGCGTCGGGCAGGATCGCGGCAATGCGATTGCCCTCGATCAGCAGCGCCTTGCCGGCATGGAAGTGGCCGTCGATCAGGATCGACCCGTTGACCAGAGCGTGACGCATCAGAGGGTCTCCGTCACCTTGGCAAGGTGCGGGGGCTGGTCCGGGTTGAAGCCGCGCCGGACCGACAGCGCGTTGACCGCGCGGTAGAAGGCCTGGACCTGCAGCATCGGCTCGATCGCCGGATGGGCGGCGGGCACCGGCAGATGAATGGCGCCATCGACCGGCTCGCCGGCGATCAGCACCTGGCCGCCGCGCGCAACGACCTCGCGCACCAGTTCATCGACGCTTTCGGCGGTCTCGTCCGCCTGGCGGAACACCAGCAGCGGAAAATCGGGGCCGACCAGCGCCATCGGACCATGCTTGACCTCGGCCGCGCTGAACGCTTCGGCATGAAGGCCGCTGGTTTCCTTGAATTTGAGCGCCGCTTCCTGCGCGATGCCAAAGCCGATGCCGCGGCCGATGACGTAGAGGCCGCGCGCGGTGGCAAGCTGTTCGACGAGCGGCGTCCAGTCGCAGGCCCAGGCCTGGGCGAGGAGCGCTGGGGCAGTCTCCAGCGCCGCCAGCAATTCCGCATCCTCGCTCCAATGGGCGGCAAGGTTCAGCAGGCTGGCGATCGAGGCGATATAGGATTTGGTGGCGGCGACGCTGCGTTCCGGGCCGGCGTGGAGCGGCAGCAGCGTATCGACCTGGCCGGCAAGCGGCGAGTCGGCGACATTGACCATCGCGACGGTCCTTGCGCCTGCGCTTTTGGCGGCATCGACCGTGGCCAGGATGTCGGGGCTCTTGCCCGACTGCGAGATGGCGATGGCCAGCATGTCGGCGAGTGCCGGGGCGGTGCCATAGACCGAGGCGATCGAGGGGGCGGCCGAGGTGGTCAGCAGGCCCAGGCGCGTTTCGAACAGATATTTGGCGAAGGTCGCCGCATGATCGGAACTGCCGCGGGCACAGGTGACGATGCCGCGCGGCGGATTTGCGCGCAGGCTGGCGGCCAGCGCCTTGACCGTTTCGGCGTTGGCGGCGAACTGGCGGGCGATGACGGCGCCGGCCTCTGCGGCCTCGGCGAACATCAGGGTATCTTGCGGATTGAGCATCGTGTCAGGCATCTTTTCGGTCAGGCGCGCATGTCGAGTTCGGCAACAAAGTCATAAGCATCGCCCCTGTACCAGCTTTGCGTCGCTTCGATGACGCGGCCATCGTCCAGGAAGCCGCGCCGTTCGATATAGAGGCCGGGCGCCCCCGCCTCGATCCCCAGCAGCTTGGCCTGTTCGGCGTTGAACAGGACGGCGCGCAGGCGCTGGAGGGCGCGGACCGGTCGGTTGCCGGCGGCTTCCAGGGCGGCATAGAGCGACGCGCCGACGACATCGACACCGTCGAGGCCGAAGCCGGGAATGGTCGAATATTCGAGCGCCATCGCGACATCGTCGGCATAGCGGATGCGGTTGAAGCGGTAGACCGCCGCGCCGGGGCTGAGGCCCAGCGTCAGCGCGTCTTCGGGCGTTACCGCGCCGACGCTGCGGCCGAGCCACTCGCTGCGCACGGTGCGGCCGCGTGCCGCCATATCCTCGGAAAAGGAGGAGAGCTTGGCAAACTGCTTCTCGACCCGGTTGGCGACGAAGGTGCCGGCGCCCTGCTTGCGCACCAGCAGTCCTTCCTCGACCAGGGAATCCAGCGCCTTGCGCAGGGTGATGCGGGACACCGAGAGTTCCGATGCCAGGTCGCGTTCGGGCGGCAGCGCTTCATTGGGTTTCAGTCGCTGGGTGCGCAGCGCTTCGCGCAGGGCATCTTCGAGTCGGCGATAGAGCGGGCCACCGCCCAGCGCGTCGAGCGGTCCAATCTGTTCGGCAAGCAGCGGCATCTCGTCTCCACCAGCATCTTTGTTGTCTGCACACTAAGACCAATTAAATACCATATGCCAGTGAAAAATTTCAAACCCCGTCACAATTTTGAAAATATCCCTCTTGACGGCGATATGACTTCGGCGGATGGTCTGCTTATTGGTATGCAGTTGGTCCGCCCAATTGAAGCCATGCATCAAATATAAATAAGGGGTGAGATATGGGGATTCGGACTTTTCTGGTCGGTACCGCCAGCGCCATCGCGCTGTTTTCGGGTGCCGCGCATGCGCAGGGAAGCGATGCTTCCGCGCCGGACGCCGATGCAAATGCCAGCGATATCGTCGTCACCGGCTATCGTGCCTCGCTCGCCAAGGCGATCGACGTCAAGCGGAACGCTGACGCGATCGTCGACAGCATTTCCGCCGAAGATGTCGGCAAATTCCCCAATACCAATGTCGCCGAAGCGCTGACGCTGGTGCCCGGCGTCACCGTCGACCGCCAGTTCGGCCAGGGCGAAAAAGTGTCGATCCTGGGCACCGATCCGGCGCTCAACCGCACCCTGCTGGACGGCCAGACCGTGGCATCGGCCGACTGGTTCATCCTCGACTCGCCGGGCCGCACCTTCAACTATGCGCTGCTCGCGCCGCAGCTGGTCGGCCGGGTCGATGTCTACAAGTCGCCCGAACCGCGCATCGATGAAGGTTCGATCGGCGGCACCGTCAATGTCGTGACCCGCAAGCCGCTGGAGCTCAAGCCGCTGACCATCGCGGGCCAGCTCGGCTATCTCTACAATGATCGCTCGAAGAAGGGCGATATCCAGGGTTCGGCCCTGGTCAGCTGGCATAATGAGGAAGGCACGTTCGGTATCCTCGCCTCGTTCCAGCGCGCCAAGGATCGCCTGCGCCGTGATGGCGTCGAAACCTATGGCACGATGAAGGCCGACCAGTGGGCCGGCGGCAATGCCGACAATCCGGTGGACTCGCGCGACAATGGCTGCGTCGGCGAATGCGCCACCACGCTGAGCAACAATCTCGACGCGATCAGCCCCAACGCCTTTGGCACATCCTATTTCGAACAGGGGCGCGAGCGCCTGACCTATTCGGCCACCGCCCAGTGGAAGCCGGTCGACGAGCTGACCCTGGAGGCGAGCTGGCTCAAGATCGACGCCACCTACAACAACCTCAACCAGTCCATGTATGCCTTCCAGGGCAATACCTGGAACAGCCTGGGCGCGCTGACCGGGCTGGAAGTCAATAACGGCATCGTCACCAGCGCGACCTTCAAGAATGCGCTGTCAGTGCTGGACGTCCAGTATCGCGAGGCGGAGATGAAGTCCGACACCTATCGCGGCAAGGCGAGTTGGGATGGCGGCACCTGGGATCTGACGGTCGAAGGCGGCCTGTCGGACGCGGACGGCGGCACCAAGCGTCAGGTCTTCCTCGAATTCCTGAACTGGGCGGATTATACCGTGAATGTCGGCGGTGCGCCCAAGTCGCCGGGTTCGCTGAGCTATGCCACCGACGTTCAGGGTAACCCCAATGCCTTCGTCACCGATCCGGGCTGGAGCGGCAACACCGTCACCAAGCCGACCAGCGACAAGGAGCGTTACGGCCAGGCTGACCTCGGCTTCGATTTCGACGGGGCACTCAAGCGCATCCAGATCGGCTATAAATATCGCCATCACGAGACCGGCCAGCAATATGCGGGCATCGCGCTCAATGGCCTGGGCGTCGCCGCGGCGCAGTTCGATCCCAAGACGGTCGCGGGAAATTATCTGCGCGGCTTCAGCGGCGTGAACGACCAGATGACCGACCGCTTCATCATCAGCGGCCCGTCGATGGTCGACTATCTGGAAGGCGAGACGCTGCAGACGCCTCCTCACCTGTACAACGCACAGGTCGCGGACCAATTACTCAAAAACTAATGCCTCATACCAGAGTAGCCCTTGCGCTCGGACTCGTGAATACACCCACACAATACCAATCAGAACACGCCAACCACAACACTGCCCCTCCCCACATTCGCAATGACGATGTCATACGCACACTATACGAAGCGACGATAC
>NZ_QLJK01000146.1:0-522 GCF_003950715.1 Sphingomonas sp. S-NIH.Pt3_0716
GGCCGGCGCCCGGATGCTGTGCGATGCGGTGCAGGGCTATGGCCGGATCGCGATCCCCGACACGGTCGATCTGGTCGCGCTGTCGGCGCACAAGATCCATGGGCCCAAGGGCATCGGTGCGCAGTGGATCCGCGACGGCATCCCCCTTCCCCCGCTACTTCATGGCGGCGATCAGGAAGGCGGACGCTCGGGCACGCTCAGCCCGGCGCTGTGCGCGGGGTTCGGCGTGGCGGCGCGGTTGATGGCGACGCGAGCGGAGGCGGATGCCGCGCATCTCGAAAGGCTCTGGTCGATCGCTATCGAGCGGTTCGGCCCGGACTGGACGATCAACGGATCAACCGAAGAGCGCTATCACGGCAATCTCAACGTCCGGCGTGAGGGGCTCGATGTCGCGCGGCTGATGTCGGATTGCCGCGACATCGCCTTTTCGGCGGGCAGCGCCTGCGCCAGCGGATCGGGACGGCCAAGCCATGTGCTGACCGCGCTTGGCCTGTCCGAGGCGCAGGCCAAATCGTCCATCCG
>NZ_QLJK01000017.1:0-118846 GCF_003950715.1 Sphingomonas sp. S-NIH.Pt3_0716
TCTCCAAGCTGAAGCACTTCCGCCGGGTCGCCACCCGTTACGATAAGCTCGCCGCCAACTTCCTCGCCATGATCCAGCTCGCCTCAATACGGCTGTGGCTTCGGGCTAATGAGTCTACGGCCTAGTTGGCTATCAATTCTTGTAAGGCGCCCCCCTTCAAACTGATACCCCATACCAGCTTCCCGGAGCCTATAGTTTACCTCGTCTATTCTAGGTGCAGGAGCGTCAGAACTATCATGGTACTCTTTAACTGTCTGATTATCAACAACCTGTATCGCAAAGCCAATTAGATCAAGGATATCAAAAGCTTCTTCAGAGTCCATCGAAAGAAAACTGCTTCGAATCTTCTCAGGCGCATGCTCCTTGCCGCCTAGAGGATCAATTCCTTTTTCGTGTGAATACGTCGTGTCAATCCACTTCCAGAAATTGTTTACCTTGAAGGATCCATCGGTTACGCTCCAAGTGCTATGTTCTCCGAAGGCCGGCTTTGCTATGTTTAACAATTGTCGACGAAATGGGGATGTTACGATATCATAGCGATATACATCTGTTTGCCCGCTTTTCGCAGCGTCGTTCTGCCTTTTGCTGAAAAGGTCAAATCTTGGCACAACACCTCCATGTCGCCGCCGACGCAAACCGCCTACGACCTATTTTCACTAGAGATACGCGAAGGGGCACCTCTGACAAGAGCCGGCCCGTTTATCCCCCGTATCCCCGCCCTGCCCCACCACAATTATGACACGCCTAGCGCGACCTGCATTACCGCGCGTGGTTCTCCATCCCTGCATGGCGTGTCACAGATGCCATGCCCCCTGCCCTGCTAGATCACTCATGACGGGACCGGGAACGGCTTGCCCTCCTGACTGTTCATGGGTATGGGTTCGTTGACCCGTGAACAGGACTAGCTGGAATGAACCTTCGCAAGATCACCAAAGCCGTCGCCTACCTCCGAGTTAGCACGGATAAGCAGGGGCAGAGCGGTCTAGGCTTGGAAGCTCAGCGGGATGCGGTAGCTCGATACGCCGCTGCCAACTCAGTTGACCTGATCGGAGAGCATATCGAAGTTGAGACGGGCAAGGGAGCGAACGCCCTTTCCAAGCGGCCCGAGCTTGTCGCGGCCCTCGCTACAGCGAAGCGGGAGAAGGCTGGCCTGATTATCGCCAAGCTCGATCGACTGGCACGCAATGTCCATTTCATATCCGGGCTGATGGAGACAGGCGTAGAGTTCGCCGTCGCTGACATGCCGAACGCTGATCGCTTCCAGCTTCACCTATTCGCCGCCCTGGCCGAGAAGGAAGCCGAGGTAATCAGCCATCGGACCAAGGCCGCTCTAGCCGCTGCGAAGGCCCGTGGCACCGTGCTAGGCAAGCACGGTAAGACGCTGGCCGCTGCCAACAAAGCCGAGGCGATGGACCGGCTAGAGCCTATCTCCGCTGACCTCTTGGCACTGAAGGCCGAGGGCCTGTCCATTCGCAAGATGGTCGAGGCCCTGAACAGTCGTGCAATCCCGTCGCCAGCCGGGGGCAAGTGGCATCCCGCCAGCCTGCACAAGGCGCTTGCCCGATTGGAGGCCCGCTAGAATGCTCTGAGAAGCCCGTGTGACTCGATTTGGGTAGCTCAGGGTACGGACCTAGCCGGGAGGCTGTGGAGGCTCTTAGAAGGGCTGTGAGAGGCTGGCCCCTTATCGCCGCGTCGTACCGGGACAATTTGGGACCGTTAGGCATGGGGAAACCTCGGCGTTTATCAGCCGCCATTTCGCTACCGTAGTCCATTATACGGGACAGATTTAGTCCCCTTCAACATGAGGAACGAACCCGAGCAAACGCCCGGCTAATTCCGTCCGTAACCCATGACACCTCTGACACCTCAGCTAGGAAGCCCTAGGAACGCCTGACAGTGCGTAACTGTAGATATCCACAGCCAGCGATGGTTAGCGTTAAGCGAAGGGGTGTGCCGTTCTTAGGAACAGTGCATGGATATCGGCCGATGCTCTACAAGCGACGTATATTCTAACTCAGGATCATGCGGGCTGTTCAGCGCCTCCACTGACCGTACCCTGCGTTCTGCATCGATGCGCGCGGCATGCCGTCGGTTCTGCCTGGCGACCTCAGCGTCAACGAACTCGCGCCAGGCCTCGATGCTGACGAAATCGCGGCTGCCCCGCCGGCGCAGGGCCTGATCGAGGCGCCGCTTGAGGTGACCGTGCGGACCTTCGATCGATCCGTTCTCGTGCGCCTCGCCGCGGTTGTTGCGGGTGGCAAGCATGCCGTAATGACGGCACAGCTCGTCGTAGCTGGACGCCTCGAAAAACGCTGGCCTTTGGGGGGTAGATTTGATTCACTTCGCCGACGCTGTGGCGGAGGCAGAAATGGCAGGACAGCCGGGTTTCTTTGATCTTTCGGACCGATATGAGGCGCTGAGCGCGGCAGGCGATCCGCTGGAGCGGTTGTCGGCGGTGGTGGACTTCGAGCTATTCCGGGGACCGCTGGTGGCCGCGCTGCGCCGTGGTCCTCGTAACAAGGGCGGACGGCCGCCGTTCGATCCGGTGCTGATGTTCAAAATCTTGGTTCTACAGGCGTTGTATTCGCTGTCCGACGAGGCGACCGAGTTTCAGATCAAGGACCGGCTATCGTTTCAGCGTTTCCTGGGCGTGGGGCTGGAAGGCACCGTGCCCGATGCCACCACGGTCTGGCTGTTCCGCGAACGGCTTGTGACGGCCAAGGCGATCGACCGGCTGTTCGCGCGCTTCGATGTCGCGCTCAGAGACTCGATCCGGGGATAGACGGTGATGCCCGCATCACTGATTTCGAATTTATGCAGGCCCCCCAGCGCCTGGCTGCCGCGCGACTTGCGGACCTGCAGCTCGCGCACGGTGCGGACGCCGGCAAGCGTATCGGTGAGATCGATCACGCCATCAACCATCGTATGTTCGGGATTGAGATCGGTCACGCTGGAACTGGTGAGGAAAAGCACTGTACATCCAACGAAGGCAGCCTGCCCCTGCACCTCCGCGACAAAGGTCTTGACGTCGAAGTCCGTGTCGGCGCGGTCCCGTGCGTTAAGCAGGCCGTCAAACACGAGTAGGGTGGCATCCTGGCGTTTGGTTTCTTTGCGCAGCATCTTGACGACAGCATCGAGCCCTTCGTCGCGCAAAGTCTGGAAGACGCTGATATAGGTAATCGCCGCGCCCAATTGCGAGCGATCGAAAAAGCCCAGCGGATCCATTGTCTGGAACAGCCGCTCATGGCTTTCGGACAGGAGTGTCACATAGAGCACTCGCCCTCCCCCCGCGACATGCGCGAAGGCGATCTGGTTGGAAAGGATTGTCTTGCCCGCGCCCGGCTGCCCCTGGATGATGTAGGAGGCGCCGGAGATGAAACCGCCCGCCAAAATCTGGTCTAGGCCGTCTATCCCGCTCGCTAGACGGTGTGCTTGCTGCATTGGTGGGTATCTCCTGGAGCGGTCGTGTTATGTTCCTACAGTTCCCGCCCGCCGGGTAAAGCGAAAGCTCGAAGCTCTCCGAATTTTAGCAATTTGCCATAAGGCGGCGGACCTCGGTCAGCAGCGTTTCATCGTTGTAGGGCTTGTCGACGACAGCCTGAAAAAGATCGGGGTGGCTACGGCCGATCTGGGCTTGTGCGCCGCTCACCCAGATGATCGGCACATCGCAAATCTGTCCTTCGGCGCGAACCGCGCTGGCGAGATCAAGGCCGGTCATGACCGGCATCATGAAATCAGTGATGATCAAAAGACGGGGCACATGCTCTGGCGCAGGCTAAAGCCTCAGCGCCATTTCAAACTGTTTCGATATCGTAACATTAATCCCCAAGAATGTCGGCGAGCAGCATGAGAAGCAGGCTTTCCTCGTCGACAACTAGGATATGGGCCATGTCTGTCACAAAGTCTGGTGGTGTGCACTGGGTCTGGCGCCTACATGCGCCTGACCGTTATATTGTGCGAATGAAAAGCCGATCTTGAAGCTATGTCCTGCTCGACAGGAGCGGAAGAACCGGTTTGCGGTCCCCCCCCCAAAAAAAAACGGATGCTTTCCCTAAAGAATGTCTAGGTTTGCCCTGATCTGGCGCGGTCGAGCCGGGTCTGGATCTCAAGCATGATCTGATCGAGGGGGATATCGTCGCAATTGCCCGCAATTCGGATTTCGCTCTGCGCGATGTCGACCATGTGCTGCGACGCCTTCTCGTTATGCGCCGTAATGAGGGCTGTTCTCGATCGACTATGCCGCTTAAGCGCGGCGCATCCGCCCGGCGATCAGGCGCTGACAGGGAAACGCGCGGCTTCAGGATAGGAAACCGGTCAAATCCTGACCCGCTTGGCATTAACGACAAGTCCGCCGGTCGCTCCCGGTTCGGCGCTCTCTGCGTCCCCCCTTGCGTCTTAGCTGCACAGGTCGCTAGGCAGGAGGCCCGTTCTCGCGAGATCCAATTCAGTGAAGAATTCAGCTATAGCCTCCAGCTCACGCAGTCCAGCAGATCGGTGGTCCATTGTCGGGCTGATTGCCGGCCTAGTCTTCTTTCTTGTCAGCGGGGCCTTGGCCTATCTGAACATCCAGAACATTCGCGAAAGCGACGGCGCCATTCGACATACCCACGAGGTCATACTTGCACTGCAAGGCCTCCGCTCGGCAGCCCAGGACGCCGAGACTGGCCAGCGAGGGTATTTGCTCACGGGCAATAATCGCTATCTGGAACCCTACACAGCCGCAGCCGCGAGCACCAGCCAGCGCATGAATGCCCTGGCGGCTTTGACACGGGACAACCCGGTTCAACGCGAGAACCTGGCCGTCCTGCGACACCACGTTGACGCGAAGCTCAGCGAACTTAGCGCGACGATAGAATTGAGGCGAAATGAGGGCTTCGCTGCGGCGCTCGCCGTGGTGGCGACCGATCGCGGCAAAACGGAGATGGACGCCATTCGGTCGCAGCTCGAGACGATGGCGCGCGAGGAACTAAGGCTACGGACGTCGCACATGGAAGACATGGGTTTGGCGTCCAGGACCGCGATGACAGGCGCGATCATGACCAGCCTCATCGGCAGCATCCTTACAATCGCGATTTTCGTGCTGCTGATACGCGGCAGCCGCGCCCGCACCCGCCAGCAATGGCTGCAGACAGGGCAGGTCGGTCTCGCCAACGCCATGCGCGGCGATAAGACGATCACGGAACTCGCCGAGGCGGTTCTCGCCTTTCTCTGCGATAAGACAGGTGCCCAGGCCGGTGCGCTCTACAAAGGAGAAGCGGGCCGCTTCCACCGCGATGGTACAATCGGTGTCCCCGGCGACGCCCCGATGCCAGAGGCCTTCGCGCTGAACGAGGGTCTTATGGGCCGGGTCGCAGCCGAAGGGAGGTTGATGGCTTTCAACGATGTTCCACCAGGCTATCTAACCATCGGATCGGCGCTCGGTCGAGACGTCCCACGCCATCTAGTGATTGCACCTGCAAAAGCCGACGATGCGGTAAATGCCGTGCTTGAACTCGGTTTCTTCGAGCCCGTGGATGACCTCGTCGTCGAATTGCTCGAACAATCGGCGGCATCGATCGGAATCGCCCTGCGCTCCGCGCGATTCCGATCGCGGCTTCAGGATGCCCTGGAGGAAACTCAGCGTCAGGCAGGCGAACTCCAGGCGCAGAGCGAGGAACTGCGCGTATCAAACGAGGAACTGGAGGAACAGGGCACCGCGCTCAAGGAATCGCAGGCGCGCCTCGAACTGCAACAGGTCGAACTCGAGCAAACGAACAGCCAACTGGAGGAACAAACGCAGACGTTGGAGGCGCAGCGCGACGAACTGGAACGCGCGGGCGCTTCCCTGCAGTTGAAAGCCCGAGAGCTCGAACAGGCGAGCCAGTACAAGTCGGATTTCCTGGCCAATATGAGCCACGAGCTGCGCACGCCGCTCAACTCGCTGCTGATCCTCTCGAAGCTGCTCGGCGACAATGCCGACGGCAATCTCTCGGCCGACCAGATCAAGTTCGCCCGGACTATCGAGTCCTCGGGCAACGACCTGCTGACCTTGATCAACGACATCCTCGACCTCTCGAAAATCGAAGCGGGTCATGTCGAGATCCAGCCGGCACCGATCCCTCTCGACCGTCTAACCGGCGACCTGCAAAAGGTTTTCCAGCCAATCGCCAACGAGCGCGGCCTTACCCTGCAGATCGAACTTTCCAGCGACCTCCCACGGACGATCGAGACCGATCGCTTGCGCCTGGAACAGATTCTCAAGAACCTCCTGTCGAACGCACTAAAATTCACCGAACGAGGCAGCGTTCGGCTTGCCGTTTCGCGCGTTGGCGACGACAAGCTCGCGCTGGCCGTCACGGACACGGGCATCGGGATATCGCCTGAGCAACAAGCCAATATTTTCGAGGCGTTCCACCAAGCCGACGGCACGATCAGCCGCAAGTACGGCGGCACTGGGCTCGGCTTGTCGATTTCGCGCGAACTCGCTCGCTTGCTAGGCGGCTCCATCACGCTCGAGAGCAAGGTCGGCGAGGGAAGCCAATTCACCGTCACCATTCCCCTCGCCTATGATCCTGCGCTTGTTCCGGCACGCAAGAACGCGCCAGCGTCCGCGGCGGAAGCGGTCGCGCCGGCCGCGACGTTCAGCGATCCATCCCCCAGGGTTTCGCCCTGGAGCATAGAAGATGATCGCGGCGCACTTGCGGAAGGGAAGCGGGTGCTACTGATCATCGAAGACGACGAGGTTTTCGCGTCGATCGTATGCGATCTCTCGCGCGAGATGGGCTTCCAGTGCATCGTCGCGGCCACCGGCCAGGAAGCCGTCGACCTTGCCCGCGAATTCCGTCCGAGCGCCGTCATTCTCGACCTGGGGTTGCCAGATCAGTCGGGCCTCACCGTGCTCGATCGACTGAAGCATGATGACGAAACCCGCCACATCCCGATCCACGTCATCTCGGCGGCCGACCACAGCCAGACTGCCCTGGCGCTGGGAGCTGTGGGCTATCTTCTCAAGCCCGCAAAGCGCGCACAGCTTGCCGAAGTCCTTGAAAGTCTTCAGGCCAAGCTCGCCTCCCGCATGCGCCGGCTCCTGATCGTCGAGGACGACGAGGTTCAGCGCGACGCGGTCGCCAAGCTGCTGCAGACGCAGGATGTCGAAACCGTCGGTGTCGGCACCGCCGCCGAATGCCTCGAGGAGCTACGCCAGCAAACCTACGACTGCATGGTCCTGGATCTCTCGCTGCCCGACGCATCGGGCTTCTCGCTGCTCGAGACCCTGAGCGAGGATGGCGACCACAGTTTCCCGCCCGTGATCGTATATACCGGCCGCGATCTCTCGGCGGATGAGGAACAGCGCCTTCGCCGCTATTCGAGTTCGATCATCATCAAGGGTGCCAAGTCGCCCGAGCGCCTGCTCGACGAAGTCTCACTGTTCCTGCACCAGGTGGTTTCCGAACTGCCGCCCGAACAGCGCAAGATGATCGAGAAGGCGCGGCACCGCGACGCCGCGCTCGAAGGGCGGCGGATCCTCATCGTCGAGGACGACGTCCGCAACGTCTATTCCCTCACCAGCGTGCTCGAACCGCGCGGCGCCCTCACCCAGATCGCGCGCAACGGACAGGAGGCGCTCGATGCGCTCGAAGCCGCCGGTGACGATCCCGCCAAGACGATCGACCTCGTTCTCATGGACGTGATGATGCCGGTGATGGACGGCCTCACCGCCACCAGCGCGATCCGCAACGACGCGCGCTGGTCCAAGCTGCCGATCGTCATGCTGACCGCCAAGGCCATGCCCGACGACCAGAAGAAGTGCCTCGAAGCCGGCGCCAACGATTACATGGCCAAACCCATCGATGTCGACAAACTGTTGTCGCTGGTTCGCGTGTGGATGCCCCGCTGATGCGCGAAACCGTCGAGGACATAGAAATCCAGCTGCTGCTGGAGGCACTCTTCCAGCAATATCATTACGACTTCAGGCACTATGCCCGCGCCTCGATCAAACGGCGCCTCGTCCAGGCCCGCGGGCAACTCGGCTATGCCAGCTTCTCGGCCATGCAGGCGGATCTCCTCCACGACGAGACGATGCTCCCGCGGCTGCTCAACTATCTGACGGTGCAGGTCAGCGAGATGTTTCGCGATCCTTCCTATTTCCGCGCGCTGCGCGAGAAAGTGATCCCGCACCTGCGCACCTATCCCTCGCTCAAGGTCTGGGTGGCGGGATGCAGTAACGGCGAAGAGGTCTATTCCCTCTCCATCCTGTTTCGCGAAGAGGGGCTTGCCGACAAGACCCTGTTCTATGCGACCGACATCAATCCCGCGGCGCTGAAGGCGGCGGAGGCGGGCGTCTATCCGCTCGACCTGATCCGCACCTACACCGAAAATCATCAGAAATCGGGCGGGCACTCATCGCTCTCGGATTATTATACCGCGGACTATGGCCGCGCGGCGTTCGACAAATCCCTGCGCAGCCAGGTCGTCTTCTCTGATCATAGCCTCGTCACCGACGCCGTGTTCGGCGAGATGCACCTGATCTCCTGCCGCAATGTCCTGATCTATTTCGACCGCGTGTTGCAGGATCGGGCGGTGGGACTTTTCAGGGAATCCCTCGCACGAAAGGGCTTCCTGGGCATCGGCGCGAAAGAGAGCCTGCGCTTTTCCGATCATGCGAGCGCCTTCAGCGAATTCGTCGCGTCCGAGAAGATCTACCAGAGGAACGAGCCATGAGCGAAAGGGCGATCGTCATCGGCACATCGGCGGGAGGCGTCCAGGCCCTTTCCCGTATCCTGCCCCGATTGCCGGAAGCGCTTTCGATGCCGATCCTCGTCGTCGTGCACGTGCCGCCCCGCAAGCCCAACGCGCTGGTCGAACTCTTCGCCAAGAAGTGCCCGCTCCCGGTCAAGGAGGCCGAAGACAAGGAACCGCTCGCCAATGGCATCATCTATCTCGCTCCGCCCAATTATCATCTGCTGGTCGAGACCGAGAACTCCCTCGCATTGTCGTCCGACGAGGCCATCAATCATTCGCGACCAGCGATCGACGCGCTGTTCGAGACCGCCGCCGACGCATTTGGGCCGGGGCTAACAGGAATCGTGCTGACCGGCGCCAATCATGACGGCGCCGCCGGGCTGAAAGCGGTCGGACTTGCAGGCGGGACCGCGATCGTCGAAGATCCCGCCAGCGCCGAAGTGCCGATCATGCCCGCTGCCGCGCTCGCGGCATGCCCGACGGCAGAAGTCATGACGCTCGACCAGATCTCCAACTTCCTGAAAGAGACCGCAGCGCAATGACGCCACTCGACCACCCCATCCGGTTCCTGCTAGTCGATGATCTCGAAGAAAACCTGCTTGCGCTGGTTTCGCTGCTCAAGCGCGAGGGGCTGGACCTCCACACGGCGCGCAGCGGCGAGGAAGCTCTCGAGCTCATGCTGGTCCATGACTATGCCCTCGCTCTCCTCGATGTCCAGATGCCCGGCATCGACGGCTTCGAACTCGCCGAGATCATGCGCGTCAACGATCGCTCGCGGCATATCCCGATCATCTTCGTTACCGCCGGCACCGCGGGCGTGTCGCGGCGTTTCCGTGGCTATGAAGCCGGCGCCGTCGATTTCATCCAGAAGCCGATCGAGGCCGACATCCTGCGGTCCAAGGCCAAAGTCTTCCTCGACCTATACGACCAGCGGCGGCAGATCGTCGCGCAGCGCGATGAACTCGCGGCACAGCGGGATGAGCTCTCCGTGCTTACGGAAGCCCTCCAGAGCGCCCATCGGCAGAAGAACCGCTTCCTTGCCGTTCTCGGTCACGAACTGCGCAACCCAATCGCGGCGCTTGCCGCCGGCGTGCAGCTTCTGGAAAAACGGGAGGGAACCGACGCCGCGCACAAGATCCGCACCGGCATGGATCGCAGTCTCAAACATATGACCCGTCTCATCGAAGACCTGCTCGATATCGCCCGTATCGACCAGGGCAAGATTTCGCTGAAGAAGGAGCAGATTCATCTCCAGGAGGTGATCGCTTTCGCAGTCGAGACGGCACAGCCCGCGATAGAGGCTGGCCGACATTCTCTCCGGCTAACCATAACGTCTGAACCGATCTGGCTGGAAGCCGACCCGGCTCGTGTTGCCCAGATCATCGGCAATCTTCTCGGGAATGCTGCGAAATACACGCCTCCCGGCGGCGAAATCGGCCTTGTGCTTCGGCAAGAGGGCGACTGGGCTATCATGGAGGTTAACGACAATGGAATCGGCATTGCACCTGAGCAGCAAGGCCGGATTTTCGAGATCTTCGAGCAGGTGGAACGGAGCAGCCAGGACGGCCTGGGCATAGGTCTGGCGCTGGTCCGGCAGCTTGTCGATCTT
Organism: Sphingomonas sp. S-NIH.Pt3_0716; assembly: GCF_003950715.1. Lineage (NCBI taxonomy): Bacteria > Pseudomonadati > Pseudomonadota > Alphaproteobacteria > Sphingomonadales > Sphingomonadaceae > Sphingomonas > Sphingomonas sp. S-NIH.Pt3_0716. The sequence goes on from NZ_QLJK01000017.1 coordinate 10,331, forward strand.
CACGGTGGCACGATCGCGCTCGCGCGCAGCGCTCCGAACGAGGGCAGCACTTTCGAGGTACGCTTACGACGCCTGACTGAATCGGCTTAATCGAGCGGCCGGCAATAGCCATAAGTTTCGACGTTCTGCCGCGCATCCCAGCGCTGGGCCGCGTCATTCCATGCCTTGGTGAGCCGGACATCACCGCGAGACGGAGGCACATCGGAGGTAAGCGTGGCCTGAGTACCGCAGCTATGCGGCTTGGGCGACGTCTTGCTCGCTCGGATGCCAGTTCCACGGCATGAGTTCGTCCCAACGAGTAGCGGGCCAGTCGCCAGCGATCTTCTCGATGACATCGGCGATGTAGGCCTGGGGTTCGATGCCGTTGAGCTTGGCGGTCTCGATGACGGAATAGATGGCCGCAGCCCGTTCGCCGCCAGCCTTCGATCCGGCAAAGATCCAGTTCTTGCGGCCGATCGCCACGGGGCGGATCGCGCGCTCGGCGATGTTGTTGTCGATCTCGGCGACGCCCTCGTCGATGTAGCGGGTGAGCGCATCCCAGCGCTTGCGGCCATAGCTGAGCGCCTTGGCCATGTTGGACTTGGGCGACAGGCGGCGCAGCGCATCGTCGATGATCGAGCGCAGTTCGTTCACCTGAGGCCTGCTTCTGTCCTGCCGATGCCGGCGGCGCTGGTCAGGGGGCTGTCCGCGTATCTCTTCTTCGATCCGGTAGAGAGCGGCGATCCGATCCAGCAGGTTGTTCGTCAACGGCGTCGGGCTGGTGGCGTGGTTCTCGAATATCTTGCGCCGGAAATGCGCCCAGCAGGCGACTTCCTGGATGCGGTTGCTCCTGTAGAGCTTGTCGAAGCCCGCATAGGCATCAGCCTGTAGCAGCCCGGTAAAGTCCTTGAGCTCGCTTTGCGGGTGCACGCCGCTGCGATCAGGGGTGAAGCGATACCAGGCCAGCGCGGGCGTGGATGCGCCAGCAGCACGATCATCGACGACATAGGCCCAGAGCCTCGCCTGCACCGTCTTGCCCTTGCCGGGCATCAGCATCGGCACGGGCGTGTCATCGACATGGATCTTGCCAGCCTTGATCCCTTCTTCCCGGATGCGACTGACGATCGGGTCAAGCAGATGTGCGGCCTGTGCTGCCCAGCCTGCCAGCGTCGATCGGTCGATATCGAGGCCCTGTGCCGCCATCATCTCGGCCTGGCGATAGAGGGGGAGATGATGATCGAACTTGGCGACGACGACATGGGCGAGTGTGGCGAAGCTGGCCTTGCCCCGGGCAATCGCCTTTACGGGCGCCGGGGCTTGCACGATCTGCTCGCAGGATCGGCAGCTATATTTAGGACGGACGGTGCGGATGACGCGCCATTGCACCGGCGCGACATCAATCATCTCGTCGCTGTTCTGCCCGAGCGGGCGCAGGGCGCCTCCGCAGGAAGGACAGGTGCAGGTGCCTGCTTCCGGCTCGATCCGGCGTTCGGCCCGTGGCAGATGCGCCGGCAAGGCGCGGACCGGCGCCGGTCGCTCCCTCTGATCCGCCCCGACCTTGCGGATGTCGGCAAGCTCGGCTTCGCCTTCCAACTCCTCAAGGGTGAGTTCGAGCTGTTCGATCTGGAGGGACAACTTCTCCGAAGACTGGCCAAAGGTGAGCCGTCGGAGCTGGGCCAGTTGGAAACGCAAGGTATCGATCAGCGTGTCGCGGGCCGCCAAAGCTGCCTCCAGCTCGGCGATGCGGGCGTCCTTATCGACGGAGGAAGAGCCTCGATCCGACACCCTGGAATAGTATCAAAGCGGCACCATCGATGCCAGATAAACCCATAGGAATCCGTACTTTTTTAGCCTGCCAGCAACGGTGCTGCTGTCCGCTCCGGGCGTCTCCAGTCAATGCCTTCAAGCAGCATCGAAAGCTGCGCCGAGCTCAGGCTGACCTTGCCCGTCTTCGTCACTGGCCAGACAAACCGGCCACGGTCCATCCGCTTGGAAAACAGGCATAGGCCCTGGCCATCATACCAGAGCAACTTCACCAGATCGCCACGCTTGCCCCGGAAGGCAAATAGCGCACCAGAATGCGGGCTCTGTTCCAACACCTGCTGGGTCAGCACTGCCAGACCGTCAAAGCCCTTGCGCATGTCGGTCGCGCCGCAGGCCAGATAGATCCGGGTGGAAGGTGGCAGTGGGATCATCGCGTGAGAACAGCAATGACCCGTGCCAGGGCATCGGCATCGACACCGGCGTCCACGGTCAGCTTCACGCCCGAGGGCAGTTCGATCCCGATATGACCGCCGGGCGCCGGTAACGCCGGAACCGGGACTGAGAGCTCGACCTCCGCGAAAGTGGGCAATGCTGCTGGTCTGGCACCACCAAGTTCGCCCGACATCGCCTGCCGCCGCCAGGTATAGATCGACCCGCTGCCGATCGCGTGCCGCTTGCAGGCATCGCCAACCGAACCCTCCGGGCCAAAGGCATCGCGCAGGATCGCCAGCTTCTGCTCCACTGTCCAACGGCGCCGACCCGCAACGACCTCAATCCGAGTGCTCATACGACCGCTCGTATGAGCACTCATATGACCGCTCGCTGGTCCACCTTCGATCTCGTTATCCATCGCCGCTCCCTATCCGAGCGGCAATCAGCCCTTCATCCCGCAACCGCGCAAGGCGGCCTCGGCGCCACGGTTACCATCGGAGAGCGGTCGGGACAATAACGGGGCGCTGCACGATGGGCGCCGAGCGGGAATGCGTGGAGCCCGCGCGGTCCTAGCCTTCGATCATATGAGTAACTGTCGCCCATGGAGACGCTTGGCGCGTCTTGTTCGGAATCCGTGGGCCAATTGTCCATTGCCGGACATTCCCTTATCGATTGAACAACTGAACCCGGGTGATGGTGAGTTCGTGAAAGTCGAAGGCCAATTCGGCGCAGCGACCCTCGGGCTTGATACGGAATGGCCAAGCTAAGCACGCCGCGCTTGGGGTCCTCAATGGCGATCACCCCTTCGAGACTGCGTATGTGCCGTTTGGCTTGCGCTAGACTTCCTACGGTCTTGCCCCCGTCTATCGGCAGGGCGGGCGGTGTGGATTGACGTACTTGGACATGATAATTTCTTGCAATAAATTCGGGCTTTCAAAGCACGCTGGCGATCCGAGGACCACCAGCGTGTCGAACCAAATTCAGACCGCGCGCCGGGCTGATGAGAAACTGGGGCGGAGAATCTTGCCGCCATCTCGCAACTCGTCGAGATAATCCGACCAACTCTGCATCATATGTACGCGCTCGTCCCAATACTCGCCTCTGGCGTAAGCCCGTCGAACCTGGTTGGTATCGACATGCGCGAGTTGCCGCTCAATCGCATCGGGATTCCATTCTCCCCTCTCGTTGAGAAGGGTGGCGGCCATGGCGCGGAAGCCATGCGCCGTCATCTGGTCGCTCGTGTAGCCGAGGCGTCGGAGGCCTTGGTTCACCGTATTTTCCGACATCGCCTTGCGCGGGCGACCGAGAGCCGGGAAAAGATACTTCCACCAATGGGTGTGTTCATGCAGTTCCTGCAGCATGTCAATCACCTGACGGGACAGCGGTACCCGATGCGGGCGACGCATCTTCATCCGTTCGGCAGGAATAAACCAGATGGCCTCCTCGAAGTCGATGTCGGCCCACTCCGCTTGTCTTAGTTCGCCCGGGCGGAGTAGAACGTGCGGCGACAGCCGCATCGCCATCACCGTCACCTTGTGACCGCTGTATCCGTCGATGGCCCGCAGCAGCGCACCGACTTCCGACGGCTTGGTGATGGCGGCGAAGTGCTTGACCTTTGGCGAGGCGATTGCACCACGCAAATCGGCCGCAACGTCCTTGTCGCATCGCACCGTCGCGACGCCATAGCGGAAAACGCGGCTAAGGACGCTTCGCATCCGCCGTGCGCTTTCAAAGGCGCTGGTGGCCTCAATTTTGCGCAGGACCGCAAGCGCCTCGTGCGGAGTGATCTGCGCGATCGGTATGGTGCCGATCACCGGGTAAGCCTTGGCGAGCAGCCAGCGGATTTTGTCTACGGTCACCGGGGCGAGGCCGTCTCGCTCGCATTTGACGAGCCACTCCTTCGCCACCTCCTCGAAGGTGTTGGCGGCAGCATATTTGGCGGCGATCCTGGCCCGTTTCTTCTCCAGCGCCGGATCGACCCCTTCCGCGATCTTTTTCTTCGCCTCGTCACGCCGCACCCGGGCATCGGCAAGGCTCACCTGCGGCCAGCCACCGAGATGGAGAGTCTTTTGCTTGTCGAGGAAGCGATATTTGAAGCGCCAGAGCTTCGAGCCGTTGGGTTGGATGACGAGCAGAAGGCCTTGAGAGTCGCTCAGGGTCCAAGCCTTCTCTTTCGGCTTGGCAGCATTGATCTGGATGTAGGTCAGCATAGTCGATTTCCCAGCAAAGCCGGGTCAATCCGAGAGCACCAATAAGAGCAACATTTGTGGCTGCTGCTGGTGGTCCTAGCCGGATTTCACCGGACGGTGTCTGGCGATTCTTTGTCAGAAAATGCTGTTAAACCAGCCGCTTACCGGACGCCTCTGGACGAATCCAGAGGCGTCAGTGGTGCCCAGAAGAGGACTCGAACCTCCACGACCTTGCGATCGCCAGCACCTGAAGCTGGTGCGTCTACCAATTCCGCCATCTGGGCACGGGGTAGGAGTGCGCCTCTAACGGCGGCCTCCAGACCTGTCAACGCGGCAATGCGTTTTTTTTGAACTTTCACGGGAAAGGGCTATTTTTGCCGTCAAAACATGGCAATCCGGGGCCATGCCGTGCCCCGGTCCGCAGCGATGGAGTCTTTGAAACTTGAACGCGCCCGAATCTTCCCCCCAATTTCTCGCGCGTGCCGACGGGCTGCGCCTCGCCTATCGCCATCGTCCGGGGCAGGGGCCGACCATCCTCTTCCTGCCGGGCTACATGTCCGACATGGAGGGCAGCAAGGCGCTCGCGCTCGACGCCTGGGCCGCCGAGCAGGGCAGAGCGATGCTGCGGCTCGACTATGCCGGTTGCGGCGCCAGCGAGGGCCGGTTCGAGGATGGCACGCTCGCCAGCTGGCGTGATGATGCGCTGGCCCTGATCGACGGGCTGACGCAGGGGCCGCTGCTGCTGGTCGGATCGTCGATGGGCGGCTGGCTGGCGCTGCTGATCGCGCTGGCCCGCCCGGACCGGATCATGGGGCTGGTCGGCATCGCCGCCGCGCCCGACTTCACGCAGTGGGGCTTTACCGACGCCGACAAGGCGCTGCTGGCGACCGAAGGGCGGATCGAGGAACCCACGCCTTATGGCGACCATCCCTATGTGACGACGCTGGCCTTCTGGCAGTCCGGTCAGGCGCATAGGCTGCTGGACGACGCAATCGCGATCGACTGCCCGGTCCGGCTGCTCCAGGGCCAGTGCGATACGGATGTCCCCTGGGAGATCGCGTTGCGCACGGCCGACCGGCTGCGTTCATCCGATGTGCAGGCGCTGCTCATTAAGGATGGCGACCATCGCCTTTCCCGCGACGGCGACATCGCCCTGCTGATCCGCACCGTCGCCGCTCTTCTGGACAATCGCTGATGCCCGTCATCCTCCCCCTCCTGATGTTCATGCAGGCCTATGATCCCGAGATCGAGGCGGTGATGCGCAACAGCCGCAAGAAGAAGGAGGATGCTGCAGCGGCGGCCGCCTCCGCAGCGTCGGTACAGCAGGCCGCGGCCGCGCGTTCGGCGCCCGATGCCGACGGCCGCATCCCGGTCCCGGCCAAATTTGCCGGGCCGTTCCAGGCCTGCCTCGACCAGGCGCTGGAATCGCCCGACAAGGCAATCACCTTCGCCCAGAATTGGCGGATCGACGGCGGCAGCTTCTACGCCCGCCACTGCATGGGCTTTGCCCTGTCGCGGGCTGAACGCTGGGGGCCGGCGATCGTTGCCTTCGAACAGGCCGCCGAGGAAGCCGAGCGCGGCGGCGAGATCGTGCAGAGCGCGCGCCTCTGGGGCCAGGCCGGCAATGCCGCCCTTGCCAGCGGCGACGCGAAGAAGGCGCGGGAGGATTTCGACGCGGCGCTGGCGCGCGGCCTGCCCGACGGCATGGAAAAGGGCGAACTGCATCTCGATCGCGCCCGCGCGCTGGTGGCGCTGGGCGATGTCGATGGCGCGCGCGGTTCGCTCGATACCGCGCTGACCCAGGCGCCCAAGGATCCGCTCGCCTGGCTGCTGTCGGCCACGCTGGCGCGCCGCACCGGCGAACTGTCACTGGCCCAGGCGCATATCGCCCGCGCCGTGCAATTGTCGCCCGATGATGCCTCGGTCGCGCTGGAGGAGGGCAATATCGCCGTCCTGACCGACCATGCGGACATCGCCCGCTCGGCCTGGCAGCGGGCGGCCAAATTGTCGCCGGACTCGCCTGCGGGCAAGGCGGCGGCGGAAAATCTGGGACGTCTGGAACCGGAGGCAACGGCACCCAAGCCGGCGGGCTGATTGATCAGCAAGACTTTGTCACGGAACCCCTGTCCGATCCCGCCCGTTCGCCGACCGAGCGGGATAACGGAACGGATGGTGATGATATGACTGGCAAATTCTGCCGCATGATGGCGCTCGGCTTGTTGCTGGCTGGCGCGACTTCGCTCACGGCCTGCTCGCGCGGTGCAACCCGCGGTGGCCTGATCGGTGGCGCAGGCGGCGCGGTGATCGGCAGCGCGACCGGTCTTGGCACCACCGAGGGCGCTGTCATCGGTGGCACTGCCGGTGCGATCATCGGCGACAAGAGCGACTGTTCGAAGAAGGACCGCCGCCGGGGCCGCTGCTGACCCTATTTCAGGTAGAAATCCACGGTCGTGACGACGCGCACCTTCTTGTAGGGCGTGTCGCTCGATCCGTCGCCGCCCTCGCCATCGCGCGGATCGATCGAGAAATAGCCCTGGGTCGCGCTCTTGATGCCGCCCACGCCGGACCCTGAATCCTTGGCGAACTGCTCGGCCGCCGCGCGCGCATCCCGCGTCGCTGCCGCCACCATCGGGGGTTTGAGGTTGTTGAGCCTGGTGAAGCTGTAGCGCATCCCCGATCCTTCCTGCAGCGTCACGCCGCGCCGGACCAGGTCGAACTGCTGCGCGACGGCGCGCTGGGCGCGGGCAATGTCGGTGGTGCGTAGCAGCATCCGCTGGGTGATGGTGATATTGTTGATGCCATTGTTGAGATACTGGTTCACGCCCGCGCCGACCGGGGTCAGCGCATCAGGCTTGAACCCCAGGCTGGCGAAATAGGCCTTGAGCTGCTGGGTATTGGCGTCGATCTCTGCGCGCACCGTCGGCAGGTCGGTGCCGGTCGCCGAATAGCTGATCGACCAGGTGGCAAGGTCCGCGGTCACGTCCTTCTCGGCCAGGCCCCGCACCGTGACCGATCGGTCCGCCGCCCTTGCGCGCTTGAGGCCGTCACCCAGCAGATAGCCGCCCGCGATCACGCCGACCGCCAGTACCGCCGCCGAACCCAGAAGCACCTTGTCCCGCATTTCCAGAGCCATGATCGCTTTCCTCTTCCGCCGGGCCGGTCCCGGTCCTATCTAGGGAGCTATCTGCCAATCTACCGATGAACCGTTGCTTTATGGCGACGAACGGAGAAAGCTTTGCTCAAATATCTGCACACGATGATCCGCGTCACGGATCTCGACAAGACCATCGGCTTTTTCGAACTGCTCGGCCTCAAGGAGGTCAAGCGCTTCGACAGCGAGGCGGGCCGCTTCACCCTCGTCTATCTCGCTGCGCCGGGCGACGAGGACGCGCAGGTGGAACTGACCTACAACTGGCCGCCGCAGGATGGCAGCCCGGCGGAAGTCTACGATGGCGGCCGCAATTTCGGCCATCTCGCCTATCAGGTCGACAATATCTACGAGACCTGCCAGCGGCTGATGGACGCCGGCATCACCATCAACCGGCCGCCGCGTGATGGCCACATGGCCTTCATCCGCACCCCCGACAATATCTCGGTCGAACTGCTGCAGGACGGCCGGCTCGACCCGGCCGAACCCTGGGTGTCGATGCCCAATATCGGGGCCTGGTAAGCCGATGCTGCAGGTCGTCCGCGTCCCCGTCCTCTCGGACAATTATGTCTGGCTGCTGCATGATGATGCCAGCGGCCAGACGGTCGCGGTCGACCCGTCGGTCGCCGAACCCGTGCTGGTGGCGGCTGCGGAACGCGGCTGGACCATCGACCAGATCTGGAACACCCACTGGCACCCCGATCATGTCGGTGGCAATGCCGGCATCAAGGCTGCGACTGGCTGCATCATCACCGGCCCGGCGGCCGAAGCCGCCAAGATCGACACGCTCGATCGACAGGTGGGGGAGGGGGACAGCGTCCGCATCGGCGATCATGTCGCCATGGTGATGGCCGTTCCCGCCCATACTGCCGGCCATATCGCCTATCATCTGGCCGATGACGCGATCCTCTTCGTTGGCGACACCCTCTTCGCCATGGGCTGCGGCCGCCTGTTCGAAGGGACACCAGCCCAGATGTTTGCGAACATGCAGCGTTTCAAGGCGCTGCCGGGTGACACGATCGTCTATTGCGCTCATGAATATACCGAGAGCAATGGCCGTTTCGCGCTGACCGTGGAGCCGGACAATGCCGCGCTTCAGGCCCGCATGGCGGATGTCGTTGCGGCCCGTGCGCATGGCGAGCCGACAGTGCCCACCACCATCGCGCTGGAACGCGACACCAACATCTTCATGCGCGCGCAGGACGTCGCCCAACTGGCGGAGCGGCGCGCCGGAAAGGACGCATTTTAGGCGCGGTTCTCGACGGATTCCGCGTTATCATGGCGTCCTGTTTGCAAGGACATGGATGGAGAGAGGCGATGCGCGCATGGATATGTCTGGCCCCGCTGGCGCTGGCGGCCTGCAGCGGCACTTATGAGCCCACGCCGCTGACCGAGAAGCAGGCGGCCAAGATGGACAAGGCGCTCGCCGGACTGGTGCCGGGCGACAAGGTGACCTGCGTCAATCGCGAGCCGCAGACCAATTTCACCGTCATCAGCGGCAATACGCTGCTGTACAGGGTCAGCCGCAAGCTCATCTACAAGAATGAACTGATCGGCAGCTGCAATGGCCTGGCGCGGGGAGACACGATGATCGTGCGCACCTTCGGCTCGCAATATTGCCGGGGCGACATCACGAGCAGCGCGGATCTGACGATCGGCATTCCGACCGGCAATTGCGCGCTGGGCGATTTCATTCCCTATCGTCCGCCGGCCCCGTAAGCCCGATTGGACGCGCCTACCCCTTGTAGAGTGCGTCCAGCCGGTCCTGATAGCGTTTGCGGATGACATGGCGCCGGATCTTCATCGACGGCGTCAGTTCCTCATTTTCGATCGCGAACGGCTCATCCGCCAGGATGAAGCGGCGCACCCGCTCGATCACCGACAGATCGTCATTGACCCGATCGACCGCCGCGCGCAGCGCCGCCAGATAGGTCGGATCATCGGTGATGCCCTTGATCGGCCGGCCATTGGCGGCCGCCCATTCCATCGTCCATTCCGAATCCGGCACCAGCAGGCCGACCAGATGCGGGCGACGATCGCCATAGACCATCGCCTGGCCGATCTCCGGTTGCAGCGTCAGCATGCCCTCGACTTTCTGCGGCGACACATTGTCGCCCTTGTCGTTGACGATCAGATCCTTCTTGCGATCGGTGATGCGAATACGGCCGCGATCGTCGATCTCGCCAATGTCGCCGGTGTGCAGCCAGCCATCCTTCAGCACCTTCTCGGTCTCGGCCGGGTTGCGCCAATAGCCGTGCATCACCAGCTCGCCGCGCACCAATATCTCGCCATCCTCGGCGATCTTGACCTCGACGCCGTCCAGCGGCGGGCCGACCGTGTCCATCGCGATGCCGGCGGCGGGGCGGTTGCAACTGATCACCGGGCCGGCCTCGGTCTGGCCATAGCCTTGCAGCAGCATCAGCCCCATCGCCTCGAAGAACAGGCCGACATCCGGGTTCAGCGGCGCGCCGCCCGACACCAGTGCCTTCATCCGCCCGCCGAAACGGGCACGAATCTTGGGGGTCAGGGTGCGCGACAGCAGCGCCTTCATCGGCAGGTCGACGATCGACGACTTGCCCTGCTGTTCCTTGGCGGCGATGCGTAGCGCCTGGTTGAGCAGATAGGTGGGGAATTTGCCCTGCTTCTCGATCGACTTGATGATGCGGGTGCGCAGCACCTCGAACAGGCGCGGCACCACGACCATGATGGTCGGCCGGGCTTCCTCGATATTGCTGGCCAGCTTCTCCAGCCCCTCGGCATAATAGATCTGCCCGCCCAGCAGCATCGGCAGGAACTGGCCGCCGCTATGCTCATAGGCATGGCTCAGGGGCAGGAAGGACAGGAAAACCTCGTCGCCCCAGCCGAAATCCTCCAGCACCACCTGTCCCGCGCCTTCGACATTGGCCAGGATCGCGCCATGATGCTGCATCACGCCGCGCGGGGCGCCGCCGGTGCCGCTGGTATAGATGATGCACGCCTGGTCGCTGCGCGCGGCGGTCTGGGCCAGCGCGCAGGCATCGACATCGGCTGGATGGGCGGCGATCAGGTCGGACCACAGGCGGCAGGTATAATTGCCCTGCGCACCGCGGATCGGCTCCATCGGAATGACCAGGCTGACCTGCGATCGCAGCACCGCCGGCATCAGCGTCGTCGCCAGCTTGGCGGTCGACACGATCACCGCACGCGCGCCGCTGTCGGTCAGGATATGCTGATGGTCGCGCGTCGTATTGGTGGTGTAGGTCGGCACCGTGATGCAGCCGGCGGCCATGATCGCCAGATCGGCGATGCAGAATTCCGGGCGATTTTCGCTGACCAGCATCACCGGGTCGCCGGGCTTCAGCCCTTCCGCCTTCAGCCCGGCCGCCATCGCCGCCACCTGGCGCGCGACTTCGGCCCAGCTCAGCGACTGCCATGTCCCCTGCGTCTTGCGCCACAGGAAGGGCGCGTCGCCCTTTTCCTTGGCGCGGGCAAAGAACATGGTGACCAGATTGGGGAAACGTTCGATCGCCCTCACAGGCTCAACTCCTCTTACATCGGCGCGTCTGCCGCGCGCCTGCAGCGCCAGTTGGCTATAGCCCGGCCTTGCCGTAACGGCCATGCACAATAACGGGTTTCGGCGCATATCGCTGCGTCGAATCGGGAAAGCGCGCGCTCTAGAAAGGCTGGCCGAATGGCGCAAGCGCCAATGGGATCAGTCGAACAGCCCGTCCTGCGACCCGGCCGGGGGATTGAGGCCTAGATGCTTCCAGCCCGGCCCGTTGAGGCAACGTCCCCGCGCGGTGCGGGCGATCAGCCCCAGCTGGATCAGATAGGGCTCGACCACTTCCTCGATCGTGTCGCGCGCTTCGGAAAGTCCCGCCGCCAGCGTCTCGACCCCCACCGGCCCGCCACGATAGATATCGGCGATCATGTGCAGATAGCGCCGGTCCATCAGGTCGAGGCCGAGATGATCGACCTCCAGCCGTTGCAGCGCCGCGTCCGCCACCTTGGCATCGACGGTCGGGGCGCCGGCGACATTTGCAAAGTCGCGCACCCGGCGCAGCAGCCGCCCGGCGATGCGCGGCGTCCCGCGCGATCGGCGGGCGATCTCGATCGCGCCATCCGACGTGATCGCCAGGTCCAGCAGCCGCGCCGCGCGCCGGACCACCAGTTCCAGCTCGTCAACGGTATAGAATTGCAGCCGCACCGGAATGCCGAACCGATCGCGCAGCGGCGTCGTCAGCAGACCCTGGCGCGTGGTCGCGCCGACCAGGGTGAAGCGCGGCAGGTCTATCCGCACCGACCGGGCCGACGGTCCCTCGCCGATCATCAGGTCGAGCGCCCGGTCCTCCATCGCGGGATAGAGCACTTCCTCGACCGCCGGATTGAGCCGGTGAATCTCGTCGACGAACAGGACATCGCCTTCGTCCAGATTGGTGAGCAGGGCGGCCAGATCACCGGACTTGGCGATCACCGGGCCGGACGTGGCGCGGAAACCCACGCCCATTTCCTTGGCGACGATCTGCGCCAGCGTCGTCTTGCCAAGACCCGGCGGGCCGAAGAACAGCACATGGTCCAGCGCCTCGCCACGGGTGCGCGCCGCCTGGATGAAGATACGCAGATTCTCGCGCGCCGCCTGCTGCCCGACAAATTCGTCGAGCGACTTGGGCCGCAGCGCCGCATCGACATCCTCGGCACGACGGGCGGGGGTGATCAGGCGATCCTCTTCGCTCACTTCGCCGCCTTCCGCAGCGCCAGGCGGACCAGCGCGTCAAGGCTGGCGCCGTCGCCCAGTTCCTCTTCGGCGGCGGCCACCGCGCCGCTCGCCTCGGCCGGCTTGAAGCCCAGATTCTGCAGCGCCGACAGCGCATCGGCGGCAAAGCTGCCGGTCGGCAGCGCGACCACGCCCGGCATGCCCGGCGCCCCGGCCGGGGCGGCGCCGATCTTGTCCTTCAGCTCATTGACGATGCGCTGGGCCAGCTTGGGGCCGACGCCATTGGCGCGCGCGATCATCGCCTTGTCGCCCATCATGATCGCACGATGCAGCTCCAGCGGCTCCAGCGCCGACAATATCGCCAGCGCCACGCGCGATCCCACGCCCTGCACATGGGTCAGCAGCCGATACCAGTCGCGCTCCTCGGCACGGGCAAAGCCGACCAGCCGGATCGAATCCTCGGCCACCAGCATCTCGGTATGGATGGTCACCGCCTCGCCCACCGGGCCGAGCGCCGCCAGCGTCCGCGACGACGCGCCGACCAGATAGCCGACCCCGCCGACATCGATGATGGCATGGTCGATGCCCGTGCTGTCCAGCCGTCCTTTGAGTTTCGCGATCATCGCCATTGCCCCATGGTCATGATCTGTTCTTTACATCCTCTTGCGCCCCGCGCCAGACAAAAGCGCATGGCCGCTCGGGCACCAAATGGCGGCCCGTGCGTAATGCCGGTCGATTGCCATCCGCCAGAGGACCAAGAGACGATGCTGATGACCGCGCCGATGCTGACCCCGAAGGATTTCGAATTTCCCGCGATCATGCTGTCGGGCGTGGTCGACCATGGCATGTATCTGCATTTCAAGAATTGCCTGTCCACCGCGCCGCAGCAGGGTCTGGTGGTGGTGGAAATCTCCACCCTGGGCGGCGATCCGGAGATCGCGCGGATGATGGGGGAGGATATCCGCTTCCATTCGGATCTCTATCCCGAACGGCGGCTGGTCTTCCTCGGCAAGACCGCGGTCTATTCCGCCGGCGCCACCTTCATGAGCTTCTTCGCCACCGAAAACCGCTATCTGACGCGCGGCACCCGGCTGATGATCCATGAGCGGCTCATCACCAAGAATATCCATCTCGAAGGGCCGCTCTCCACCTGCATCGCGACATTGAAGGCCTCGCTGCACGAGATCGAGGCATCGATCGCGATCCAGAATGAGGGCTTTGCCAATCTCATCCTGGGATCGCAGGTGACGATGGAGGAGGTGCTGCAGCGCGCGCCGGAAAACTGGTATCTGGAAGCCAATGAGGCCGCCGCGCTGGGGCTGGTGGCGACCGTGCTCTAAACGCTTGCACGGCGGCATTTTCGGGCCTTTGATGCGCCATGGCCAAGATGCAGAAGCGATCCACCCTCTTTCCCTGGCGCTATGGCATGTTCCTCATGCTGCTGCTGTCGATCGCGCCATTGATGCTGTGGCTGCCCTGGCATGAGGCGGTGATGGGCGGGTTCGACCTTGCTGCCATCGCCTTCTGCCTCGCCGCCGTGCCGCTGATCGATTCCGATCCGGCCCAGATGCGGCGCAAGGCCGTGCTCAACGACGCGAACCGGCAACTGATGCTGCTGCTGACCGGGGTGGTCTGCATCGTCATCCTGGTCGCGGTCGGCGTCGCCGCCAGCGCGCCGGGCCATCCCGATGCGGAAAGCGTCGTGCTGCTGCTGGCCACGCTCGTCATCGCCTGGCTCTTTTCCAACCTCGTCTATGCGATGCACTATGCCCATGCCTTCTACCTCGCCGACGACAAGGGCAAGGATGCGGGTGGCCTGGATTTCCCGGACACGGACGAACCGGTCTATTGGGACTTTCTCTATTTCGGCTTCACCCTCGGCATGACCTTCCAGACCTCCGACGTGTCGATCACCTCGACCGGGATGCGCCGCACGGTGACGTTCCATTGCCTCGCCGCCTTCGTCTTCAACCTCGGCATCCTCGCCTTCACCATCAACGTACTGGGCGGCTGAGCCATGGGCTTCATGGCTTGCTTACCAATATCGGCTATAAGCCCGGTCCCATGAGCAAGAGCGCCGATCCCTGCCCCAAATCCGCCGTCAGCCATGGTGTCGGCCTCGCCGGCCTCGTCGGCCTTGGCCTCTGGACCCTGGTGGCGCGCCATTATGGCATGAACGGTCCCAATGCCGGTCTGGCTGCCGTAGTCGCCTGCGGCATACCGATGGTGCTCTGGTCGCTGCTGGTGGACAAGGTGCATCGCAACCCCAGCACCGGCGTCGACTGGAACGCGCCGGCCCGCTCGGTCCGCAGCATGCTCGACATCAGCCTGGTGAAGATTGCGGGCCTGTGGGCGACATGGCTCGCGATTGCCGTCTGCTACTGCATCGGCCGCTGGTATTGGACCGGCAGCTATCGCTTCGCCATGGATCTGCTCATGGCGGCGGCGCCCTGGCTGCTGTTGCTGTCCATCCCCTATGTCATCTGGTTCGACCGCCGGCTGGTCGAACCGCGCGATGCCTGTTTCGCCTTCGGCCAATGGGTCATCGGCGGCGCGGCCGGCAAGGCGGACATGGCGCAGGTCGCCAACCATGCCCGCGCCTGGGCGGTGAAGGGATTTTTCACTGCCTTCATGATCAGCATCGTGCCGGGCAATTTTTCCAGCGTCATCGACTGGCGGCTCGACGACCTGCTGCACAATCCGGTCGCGCTGACCGGTTTCCTGATCGGCATCATGTTCATGATCGACGTCTGCATGGCGACGGTCGGCTATCTGCTGACGATGAAGCCGCTGGATTCCCATATCCGCACCGCCAATCCCTATCTGGGCGGCTGGCTCGCGGCTTTGCTCTGCTATCCGCCCTTCGTCATGATGGGGGCGGGCGGCCCGTTCGACTATCATGGTGGCGGCGCCGAATGGGATGTCTGGACGCGGGGCATGCCGGCGCTGCAATGGGGGCTGGGCGCCTTGCTGGTGCTGCTGACCGCCATCTATGCCTGGGCGACGGTCGCCTTCGGCATCCGCTTCTCCAACCTCACCCATCGCGGCATATTGACCCATGGGCCCTATCGCTGGACCCGCCACCCGGCCTATCTGACCAAGAATCTCTTCTGGTGGTTCTCGTCGCTGCCCTTCCTCACCACCACGGGCAGCCTGACCGACATGGTGCGCAATTGCGCGCTGCTGGGTGTCACCAACGCTGTCTATTATTGGCGGGCCAAGACGGAGGAACAGCATCTGTCCGCCGATCCCGCCTATCAGGCCTATAGCGACTGGATGGCACGCAATGCCCCGGTGCCACGCTTCTTCGCCTGGGTCGTCGGCCGCAAGCCGGACGCGCCACGGGAAACCCAGCCCGCCGAATGACCGGCGGGCTGTATAAGATCAGAAGCTTTCCTCGGCATAGACGCGGCTGACATCGCCGCCCCATTCGCCATGATAGCGGTCGAGCAGCCGTTCGGCCGGGGTCTTGCCGGTGGCGATCACTTCATCGAGCGCCGACAGATAGCCGGTCTCATTGTCGCCTGCAGCGTTGAACCGCTGACGCGCGGCCAGGCCTGAGCGGGCGATATCCAGCACCTGCGGCGCGATGTCGCGCAGCGTGCGCCCGCCCGACACCGGCGCGTCGAGGCCCAGCTTCGGCACGGAATCGCGCAGTATCTGCCGCTCCTCCATGCTCCAGTCCTTGACCAGATCCCAGGCCGCGTCGAGCGCACCCTGGTCATAGAGCAGGCCGACCCACAAAGCCGGCAGCGCGCAGATGCGATTCCACGGCCCGCCATCGGACCCGCGCATTTCCAGGAAGCTCTTGAGGCGCACTTCGGGGAAGGCGGTGGAGAGGTGATCCTCCCAATCCTTCTCGGTCGGCTTCTCGCCCGGCAGCACGGACAGCTTGCCGTCCAGGAAGTCGCGGAACGAAAGCCCTGCCGCATCGATATATTTGCCGTCGCGGTAGACGAAATACATCGGCACATCGAGCGCATAGTCGGCATAGCGCTCATAACCAAAGCCATCCTCGAACACGAAGGGCAGCATGCCGGTGCGCTGCGGGTCGGTGTCCGACCAGATATGGCTGCGATAGGACAGGAAGCCGTTGGGCTTGCCCTCGGTGAAGGGCGAATTGGCGAACAGCGCGGTGCCCAGCGGCTGCAGCGCCAGCGAGACGCGGAACTTCTGCACCATGTCCGCCTCGCTGCCATAGTCGAGGTTGGTCTGGATGGTGCAGGTGCGCAGCATCATGTCCAGGCCCATCGATCCCACGCGCGGCATGTGCCGCAGCATGATGTCGTACCGGCCCTTGGGCATGATCGGCAGTTCGGCGCGGGTCTTGTCCGGCCACATGCCCAGGCCCAGGAAGCCCAGCCCCAGCATGTCGCCGACATATTTCACCTGTTCCAGATGGCGGCCGGTCTCGGCGCAGGTCTGGTGCAGATTGTCGAGCGGCGCACCGCTCAGTTCCAGCTGGCCCGCCGGTTCCAGGCTGATCGTGCCGTCGGCGCCGGACAAAGCGATGATATTCTCGCCCTCGAACACCGGGCTCCAGCCATAGCGGGTCAGGCCGATCAGCAGCGTGTGGATGCCGCCCTTTTCCTCATAGGCCGGGGCGTGATGGTCCTTCGTCGAATAGACGAATTTCTCGTGTTCGGTGCCGATCCGCCAGCGATCCTTGGGCTTGGCGCCCTTGGCAAAGGCCGCGATAAGCTGGTCGCGGCTTTCGATGACGGGATCATGTCCGCCCGAGTCTGTTCTGGTGCTCATGCCCCGCCCTTAGTCTTTCCCCTTTGCGCGTCAAATCGAGGCGCGAATGCGACAGATAAGGCAGGCCTATGTCCGCTTCAATTGGTTGCGGAAGAAAACCATTAGCCCCAGTCGCCATTCACCGTCATCCAGGCCGCCGTCGCGGCGATCGCGGCTGTCTCCGCGCGCAGGATTCGCGGGCCCAGCGACACAGGAACGGCACCCGGCGTCGCCCGGATCGCCTCGCGCTCGGCCGGATCGAATCCGCCCTCCGGCCCGACCAGGAAGGCCGCCGGGCCGGGATGGGCGCGCAAGGTTTCGTCCAGCGATGCGCCACCAGTCTCGTCGGCGAAGAACAGATGTCGCTCCGCCGACCAGCCCTTCAGCAGCGCGTCGAGCTTTACCATTTCGGTCAATTCCGGCAGGGCGGTACGCCCGCATTGTTCGGCCGCCTCGACCAGATGGGCGTGCAGCCGGTCGAGATTGAGCTTGTCGACCACTGCCCGCCGGGTCAGCACCGGCTGCAATCGCGCCACGCCCAGCTCGCACGCCTTTTCCGCGATCAGGTCGATCCGGCCCTTCTTGATCGGCGCGCAGCACAGCCAGAAATCGGGCACCACCTCCGGCGGCTTGGTCTGGGCCACACATTCCAGCACCAGGTCGCGCTTGCGGATATCCCGCGCCCGCGCCGCCCATTCGCCCGACTTGCCGTCGAACAGCAGCACGATATCGTCCGGCTTCACCCGCATCACGCTGATGAGGTAATGGGCGCCGTTGCCGTCCACCGGCACGGCGACCCCTTCGCCCAGCAGCGTTTCGACATGCAGGCGCGGGGCGCTCTGCGGCGGCCAGGCGGGGGTAGCGGTCATTTTGTCTCGTCCATTCCGGCCGCGCTTGTCGTCGGCCCGATCTTCCCTAAAGAGGAAAGCGCGTTCCCGACAAGCGCGGGACGAACGGAGTTGCAGTGAATCAGTCGATCGTCCCCGACAGCGAAGCGCGCGGCCTGCTCGCGCGCTTGCCGGAAACCCCGCGAATCCTGGCCTCGCTGGCCCGACTCGACCGGCCGATCGGCTGGTGGCTGCTATTCTGGCCTGGCGCCTGGGCGGTGGCACTGGCGGGCGGTGCCTTTGTCCGCTGGCCGCTGATCCTCTGGCTGCTGCTCGGCAGCATCGCGATGCGCGGCGCGGGCTGCGTCTTCAACGACATCGTCGATCGCGATCTCGATGCGCGGGTCGCGCGCACCGCCGCCCGCCCGCTCGCCAGCGGCGCGATGTCGGTCAAGACCGCTTGGGCCTGGCTGCTCGCGCTCTGCCTGATCGGCCTGATCGTGCTGTTCCAGCTCAGCGGCTATGCCCAGGTCGTGGCGCTCGGCTCGCTGGCACTGGTTGCCGCCTATCCCTTCATGAAGCGGATCACCGGCTGGCCGCAGGTCTGGCTCGGCATCGTCTTTTCCTGGGCGGCGCTGGTCGGCTGGAGCGAGATTGCCGGCGCGCTGACCCTGCCGGGCCTGTGCCTCTATGCCGGCTGCATCTTCTGGGTGCTGGGCTATGACACCATCTATGCGTTGCAGGACCGGGAGGATGACGCGCTGATCGGCATCGGCTCCAGCGCCCTGTCGATGGGCCGTCATGTCCGGGGCGGGGTGACGCTCTGCTATCTCGTCGCGCTTGCGCTCTGGGCCAGTGCCATCTGGCAGGTCCGGCCGCAGCTGCTGGCGCTGGTCGCGCTGGCGCCGATGGCCGCCCATCTGCTCTGGCAGGTCGGCACGCTGAAGGAAGACGGCACCGATCCGCTCGTCAAATTCCGATCCAACCGTTTTGCAGGATTGCTGATGTTCCTTGCCTGTCTGGTCGTCGGGAGTGCCGGCGCATGAGCATGACCGGTCTGCCCACCCCCGGCGAGGATTGCTGGCGCATCGAACAGGCGGTGCGCGCCAGCGTGATCGTCGATGCCGACGCCTATTTCCGGCATGCCCGCGCCGCGATGCTGAAGGCGAAGAAGCGGATCATGCTGATCGGCTGGGATTTCGACGCTGCGATCAGCCTGATCCGCGAGGACCAGGCCGATGATGGCGCGCCGGTGGTGATCGGCGATTTCATCAGCTGGCTGGTGGAACGCACGCCGGACCTGGAAATCTATCTGCTGCGCTGGGACATGGGCGCGATGAAGTCGATGGTCCGGCCGACCAACCTCTTCACCACGCTTAAATGGATGGCCCATCCGCGCGTCACGGTGAAGCTGGACGGCCATCATCCGCCCGCCGCCTCGCATCATCAGAAGATCGTGGTGATCGACGATTGCTTCGCCTTTTGCGGCGGCATCGACATGACCGGCGACCGCTGGGACACGCGCCATCATCGCGACGAGGATCCGGCCCGCCGCCATCCCGACGGTTCGCCTTATGGCCCCTGGCATGATGCGACCACCGCCTTGCAGGGGCCGGTGGCGATGGCGCTGGGCGACCATGCCCGCGCCCGTTGGGTCGGCGCCGGCGGTGATGAACTGGCCCCGGTCGAGGGCGAATATGATTGCTGGCCCGATGCGCTGCCGGTCCATTTCGAGCATGTCGACGTCGCCATTGCCCGCTCCGCGCCGAAGATGGACGATCAGGACGAACTGATCGAGATCGAGAAGCTCTATCTCCACCAGATCGCGGCCGCCCGGCACTGCATCTATGCCGGAAGCCAATATTTCGCCTCGCGTCGCATTGCCGAGGCGATCGCCAAGCGGCTGGGTGATCCCGATGGACCGGACATCGTCATCATCAACCCGCTCCAGGCCGATGGCTGGCTGGAACAGCAGGCGATGGACACCGCCCGCGCCCGCCTGTTCGAGGCGCTCAAGGAACGCGACCCGCATGGCAAGCTGCGCATCTACCACCCGTTCACCACGCGCGGCGCCCCCATCTATGTCCATGCCAAGATATTGATCGTCGATGATCGGCTGATCCGCGTCGGATCGTCCAACATGAACAACCGTTCGATGCGGCTCGACACCGAATGCGACGTGGTGATCGACACCGCGCTACCGGGCAATGACGGCCGGCAGGAGGCGATCTTGGCCATTCGCGACGACCTGATCGCCGAACATCTCGATTTGCCGCGCGAGCGTGTGTCGGCGGTGATCGCCCAGCGCGGCCTGATCGCCGCGATCGAGGAATTGCGCACCAAGCCAGGTCGCACCCTGCGCCCCTATGAGGTGCCGGACCTCCCCGAAGTCCAGGCCTGGCTCGCCGACAATGAGGTGCTTGATCCAGAAGGCCCGGACGAGATGTTCGAAGCGGTCAGCGAGCGCGGCCTGTTCCGCCGGATGAAGGGCTGGTTCGGCCGGAGCTAAACTATGGTGAGGGCAGTCGCGATCCGCTCCACCGCGATCGCGAAGCCTTCGGCCTGCTGCGCGAAGCCCAGCCGGATATGCGCCGGTTGGCCGAAACAGTCGCCCGGTGCCAGCAGCACGCCCTGCGCCGCCAGCGCCTCGCACAGCGGCCGGCTGTCGCGCCCGCCGCGCCCGCCGCCCAGCCAGGGGAAGGCGGTGGTGCCACCCTGTGGCCGCACCCATTGCAGCTTGCCGTCGGCCTCGTCGATCAGCCGGTCGAGGACAGCGATGTTGACAGTGGCAACGGCCTTCAACCGATCGGTAATGGCCGCGCTGTGCCGTAGCGCATGGGTCGCCAGCCGCTCCAGCAGCGGCGAACTGCTGATCGTGAAGTAACTGCGCGCGTCGATGATCCGGGCGCGCTGTGCGTCGTCGGGCGCGATGATCCACCCCATCCGCAGCCCCGGTAGCGACAGCGCCTTCGACATGTCGCTGGTGACATAGACATTGGGGATGCCTGCGGCCGATTGCTGCGGCGCGCCGAAATAGAGCGGATGGTAGACCTCGTCGACCAGCAGCGGCACGCCGCGCTCGGCCAGCGCGGCCGCCAACCGTGCGATCTGCGCGCGCGGCATCACCGATCCGCTGGGATTGTGCGGCGTGTTGACCACGACGCCGGCGGTGTCGCCATCGACCAGCGCCAGGATCGCATCCACATCCTGCGCAAAGCCGGTTTCGCGGGTCAGCGCATAGTGCCGCGTCCCCAGTCCCCAGGCCTGCGCCACCGCCTTATAGGCCGGATAGCCGGGATCCGGTATCAGCATATGCGCGCCCGGTCGCGCCGCGAGGCAGAAGAAGATCGACAAGGCCTCCGACGATCCGGTGGTGACCACCACCCTGTCAGCTTCGCTGTCATGAAAGGCGGCGATCGCCGCGCGCAAGGCCGCGCTCCCCTCTGGCGGGGCATAGCTCAGCACGGTGTCGTCGATCGCCAGCGGCGCGTCGCTCAGCGCGCAAATCTCCGCCACGCTCCAGCGCGGCCCGGTGCTCGACGCCAGATTATAGGCGATCGGCGGCGTCGCGAAATCATAGGCCGACAGCCAATGGTCGAGGGCAAAGGGCGGCAGGTCCATGGCACAACTCCGTGATCAGGCCGCCAGCTTCGCCAGCCGACGCGCGGCGGCAAGGACCGGTTGCGCGGCGCTGGCCCTATTGCGCCGCCAGCAGCGCCTCGGCGCCGTGCAGGTTGACCGACACCAGCCGGCTGACGCCGCGCTCGACCATGGTGACGCCGAACAGGCGGTGCATGCGCGCCATCGACACCGCATTATGGGTGACGATCAGGTAGCGGGTCCGGGTCTGCGCGACCATTGCGTCGAGCAGGTCGCAGAAACGCTCGACATTGGCATCGTCCAGCGGCGCGTCGACTTCGTCCAGCACGCAGATCGGCGCCGGATTGGTGAGGAATAGGCCGAAGATCAGCGCCACCGCAGTCAGCGCCTGCTCGCCGCCCGACAACAAGGTCAGCGCCGCCAGCTTCTTGCCCGGCGGCTGGGCCATGATCTCCAGCCCCGCCTCCAGCGGATCGTCGCTGTCGATCAGTTCCAGATGGGCCTGGCCGCCATTGAACAGGGTGGTGAAGAGCCGGCGGAAATGGCCGTCCACCGCCTCGAACGCGGCGAGCAGCCGCTGCCGCCCCTCGCGGTTGAGGCTGCCGATCGATCCGCGCAGCTGGTTGATCGCCTGGGTCAGTTCCGCGCTTTCGGCCCGGCTGGTCGCCTGGATCGTCTCCAGCTCCTCCAACTCCTGCGCCGCGACCAGATTGACCGGGCCGATCCGCTCCCGCTCGGCCGAGAGGCGATCATGTTCGGCCTGCTCGCTCTGGGCGATGCGGATGTCGGCGCTGGGAAAGCCCAGTTTCTCCGGCAGCACCGGCGGCGGGCATTCGAACCGTTCGCCCGACAGGCGATTGGTCTCGATCCGCCGCTCGTCCGCCGCCTCTGCCCGCGCCACCGCCGTCGCCCGCGCCTCACGCGCACCGGCCAGCGCCTCGCCGGCATCGGCCGCACGCTTTTCGGCCGCCTTCAGCGTCGCCTCGGCTTCGATCTCGGCGCGGCGGGCCTGTTCGGCGCGTTCGACCTGCGCCTCGCGCTCCTCGGTCAGCGTGGCGATGCTGGTGCCCAGTGCCTCGGGCTGGCCCTCGATCGCGGCACGCTCCTGCACCACCGTCTCGCCGCGTGATGCCATGGCGGCGATGCGCTTGGCCGCTTCGCCCGCGCGCGTGTTCCATCCCTTGGCCTCGGCATCGGCCGCCGCCATGCGCTCGCGATCGCTCGACAGCGCCCGGTCGGCCAGCGCCTGGTCGGCCTGCAATTGGCTGACGGCCATGCGCGCCTTCTCGCTCGCCTGCGACAGCGCCGCCACCTGCGCCCGCGTCTCGGCGCCATCGGGCAGGGCGGCCCGCGCGGCCGACGCCTTGTCATGTTCGGCCTGCACCGCCCCCTGGTCGCGCCGGGCCTCGGCCAGCCGTTCCTCGATCGCCTCGCGCTTGCCGCTCAACCGCTCCAGCGCGCCCGCCGCCTCGTCCGCCGCGCGCAGGGCTGCCCGCAGCCGCTGGTCCGCATCGCCCAGCTTGGTGCGCCCGGCCGCCAGCGCTTCCACCGCCGCCTTCTCGCGCGCACCAGCCTCGGCCTGTTCCGCTTGCGCCGCGTCGACCGCCTGCGCCGCTGCCGGACGCGTAGCATCGATCGCCTCCAGCCGGTTGATGCGGATCAGTCGTTCGGCGGCCGCCGCGCCGCCCTCGACCGCGACATAGCCGTCCCAGCGCCGCAACTGTCCGTCCAAAGTCACCAGCCGCTGGCCGACCTGCAGCGCTTGGCCCTTGTCGCTTTCGACCAGCGCCACCTGCGCCAGCCGCCGGGCCAGCGCCTCGGGCGCGGTCACATGCGCGGCCAGCGGGCTGGCGCCGTCGGGCAAGCCGGGATCATCCTTCAACGCTTCAGCACCCGCCCAGCGACGCGGCCCTTCCGCCCCGATCGGTGCTTCCAGATCATCGCCCAGCGCTGCCGCCAGCGCCCGCTCATAACCCGGTGCCGCCTTCAACTGGTCGAGCGCCCGCGCCCGACCGCTGCCGCTGGCATCGATGGCCTTGCGCAGCGCCGTCGCCTCGCTGTCCAACGCCGCCAGCGCGGCCCGCGCCGATGCCAGCGCGGCCTCCGCGCTCGCCCGCGCCTCGCTTGCCACCTGCCGCTCCGTCTCGGCCGTCGCGATCGCTGCCTCCGCCGCCTCGCGATCGGCATTGGCGCGGACCTGCGCCGCTGCCGCCTCGTCGCGCTTCGCTTCCAGCGGCGCGGCATCGGGCAAGGCCGCCGCCTCCCCCTCCAGCCGCCGCATCGCCTGCTCCGCCCGGCCCAGCCGGTCGCGCGCCGCCGCCAGTGCCGCCTCCGCGACGCGCAGCTCGGCCTGCTCGCCCGCCTGCTTGGCCATCGCCTTGGCGAGGTCCAGCTCGGCATCGCGCGCGCCATCCTCGGCGCGGGCGATACGCGCGGCGAAATCGGGGCGCATCGCCTCGGTCTCGGCAATCCGGCCCTTCAGGCTCGCGACCTCGGCCGTCAGCCGCGCAATCGCTTCGGCCGCGTCATTGGCCAGCGTGCCCTCGCGCTCGCGATCCTCGTCCAGCCGCGCCGCCTGCTGCGCCAGGTCATGCAGCCGCCGGACGACCCCGTCGCGCTCTGCCTTCAGCGTGTTGAGCTGGTGGCCGGATTCGCTGGCGGCATCGCGCGTCGCCAATGCCTCGGCCCGCCGCTCGGCCAGCGCGGTCACCGCGGCACCGCTATGAGCATTGGCTGCCGTCAGCGCCTCCTGCGCCGCGCCCACCGTCGCCTCGGCCAGCTTCGCCTCGGCCCGCGCCGCTTCGGCACTGGCATTGGCCTCGCGCCAGCGGGCGAAGATCACACGACCCTCGGCAATGCGGATCTGTTCGGACAGGCGAATATAGCGCTCCGCCGCGCGCGCCTGGCGCCGCAAATTGCCGGCGCGACTGTCCATGTCGGCCAATATCTCGTCCAGCCGGGCCAGATTGCCCTCGGCGGCGCGCAATTTCTGCTCGGCATCCTTGCGCCGGACATGCAGGCCGGCGATCCCTGCGGCCTCTTCCAGCATGGCGCGCCGTTCCTGTGGCCGGGCGGCGATAACGGCGGCGATCCGCCCCTGGCTGACCAGCGCCGGGCTGTGCGCACCGGTGGCGGCATCGGCGAAGATCAGCGCCACATCCTTGGCGCGCACATCCTTGCCATTGGCGCGATAGGCGCTGCCCGCGCCGCGCTCGATCCGGCGCGTGACTTCCAGCTCGCCGTCCGCGCCGACATCGACCGCGTTGAACAGCTCGCCCTGTTCCTGGATGGTCAGCAGCGATACTTCGGCAAAGTCGCGCTGCGGCCGGCTGGTGGTGCCGGCGAAGATCACATCCTCCATGCCGCCGCCGCGCATGGACTTGGCGCTGGATTCGCCCATCACCCAGCGGATCGCTTCCAAGAGGTTGGACTTGCCGCAGCCATTGGGGCCGACAATGCCGGTCAGGCCCGGCTCGATGCGCAATTCGGTCGCATCGACGAAGCTCTTGAAGCCCGAAAGCTTGAGCCGCTTTATCTGCATGGGGAAACGCCGGGGCAGGGTGCCGCCCCGGTCTCCTTGGGCCTCAGGCCTTCAGATGTCGCCCCCCCTTGCGCCAATCAGATACCCGCTTCCTTGAGCTTGTTCTTCAGCACCGGCCAGGACGAGGCATTCTCGACCACCACGCCGTTCATCAGGAAGGTCGGCGTGCCGGAGATGTTGTATTGGGCATTGGCCGCCTCGACGCCCTTGGCCAGCTTCTCGGCGGTCGCCGTGTCGGCCAGGCACTGCTTGGCCTGATCCTCGGCAATGCCGCGCTGCTTGGCATAGTCAATGAGGCCCAGCGCGTTGGCCAGCTGGCCGAAACGCTGCGCCGGCGGCGCCGACACCATCGCCTGATAGGGGGCGTCGCCCAGACCCTGCGCCTTTTCGAACATCGCGCTCTGGTTGGCGAAGAACTGTTCCGACAGCGGATAGTAGATGTCCTTGCCGCCGCAACGGGCCAGCAGCGCCGTCGTGATGTCGATCGGGTCGCGGACATAGACGCGGAATTCGTAGCTGATCTTGCCGCTATCGACCATCGCCTTCAGTTCTTCCGACGATTCATGGGCGAAGTCGCGGCAGTGGCTGCAGGTGAAGGAGCCATATTCGACCAGCTTCAGCTTGGCATTGGGATTGCCCATCACGAAATTGCCCTCGGGCGTTTCGGCGACGGTTTCCGACCAGCTGGTGCCGGCGGGCGCGGCCACGGCGGCGATCGGCGCGGCGGAGGTTGCATTGCCCTCATCCTTCTTGCCGCAACCGGCAAGCGTCAGGGACAGGGCGATAAGGGCAAGGCCGGACAGGACTTTCACGACGGGCGACGCTCCGAATTATGGATAGTTGGGGACGGTTTAGATCAGCGGGCGGCTGCGGGCAATGCGGCCTTGAGCAACTCCCAGGTCGATCCCTGGACCAGCGTGCCGTTGACGACGAAGCCGGGCGTGCCGGTGATCTTGACCTTGTTCCACGCCTCGTCGGTCATCGCCAGGATCGCCTTTTCCGAAGCCGGGTCGGCGATGCAGGCGTCGAGCTGCGCATTGGTGAAGCCGCGCTTGTTCATCAGCGTATAGAGGCCGGTCTTCTGGCCGATGTCGCGCAACGCCGCCTTCTGCTCGGTCGGCTTGGCCGCGCCTTTGTCGTACGCCATGATCTGCTCCATCCAGGCATCCTGGTTGGCGAACAGCGCCTCATGATTGCCCATGAAGCGCTTGGCGCCGCCGCAACGGGCCAGCAGCGCGGCGGTCAGGTCATATTTGTCGCGCACCGCGTTGCGCACTTCGGCGCTGACCTTGCCACCCTTCACATAATCGGCCTTCAGCGATGCACTCGCGTCATTCACGAAATGGGCGCAGTGGCTGCAGGTATAGCTCACATATTCGACCAGCTTGGTCGGCGCGGCGGGGTTGCCCATGACATGGCCGCCGATCGGCGAACGCACCACCTGCGCGACCCAGTTGGGCGCGGCGGCGACGGCGATGGCGGGAACGGCGATCAGGGCAAGCAGGGAAAGGCGGAACTTGGTCATGGGGCAGTCCTAAGGCATCGCCCCGGACGGGGCGGGTTGCATCAACCGATCTTGGGCAGGCCATTCGAATTCGCAAGCCCCTGTGCCAGCGATTCGAGGACTTTGCGCAATTCCGGATCACCGATGTCGCGCAGGGAATCCCCCAGCTCGACCGGAATGGGTTTGAGGTTGCGGGGCGGCGGGCGCCGCTCGACCGGCGCGGGGCCGACCATGCCCTGCTTCATCGCCACCTTGGCGACGGCGGCGTAGCCGAAGAAGCGGTTCACCCGCTCGATGATGTCGGGCAGCGCATGCTGGATCATCGGCGCATGACCGCTCATCACCGTCAGTTGCAGCGTGCCGCCCGATTTCTGGCCGACCGGGAAGCGGATCGATTCGGGCGCGGTGATCGCGGCATAGTCGGCGCCGACGATATCGTTCCAGCGGGTGACGATGCTCGACTGGACGAAACCGAACTTGCGGAATGCGGTACGGCCGATTTCCGGCATCAGGTCGGCGATCGCGCGCGGCGCACCCGTGCGGGGGCGCTCGGCCGGCGGCGCGGCGCGGCTCGTCTTTTTCGCGGTCGGGGGGCGTTCCGTCATGGCGCGCTACATGGCATAGGGCCGCCATGCGCGTCGAGATGTCGGGTTCAAAAATCGCACGGGATCTGCTGGCCCATTATGACGTCCATGCCCGGCGCCTGCCCTGGCGCGCGCCGCCGGGCGCCAATGCGGCCGATCCCTATCATGTCTGGCTGTCCGAAGTGATGCTGCAACAGACCACGGTTGCGGCGGTCGGCCCTTATTTCGAGAAATTCACGGTCCGCTGGCCGACGGTGGAGGATCTGGCCGCCAGCGCCGACGCCGACCTGATGGCCGCCTGGGCGGGGCTGGGCTATTATGCCCGTGCCCGCAACTTGCTCGCCTGCGCCCGCGCCGTGGTGGCCGACCATGGCGGCCGCTTCCCCGACACCGAAGATGCATTGCGCGCCTTGCCGGGCCTGGGCGCCTATACCGCCGCGGCCGTCGCCGCGATTGCCTTTGGCCGCCGCGCCGTGGTGGTCGACGCCAATGTCGAGCGGGTGGTCGCCCGTTTGTTCGCCATAGCGACACCGCTGCCCGCGGCCCGGCCGGACATCCGCGCCGCCGCCGACAGCATCACGCCGGACCTGCGCGCCGGCGATTTTGCCCAGGCGATGATGGACCTGGGCGCCACCATTTGCACCGCGCGCAACCCCGCCTGCGGCATCTGCCCGCTGCGTCAGGATTGTGCGGCGGTGCGCACTGCCGATCCCGCTGCCTTCCCGGTCAAGGCGCCGAAAAAGGCCAAGCCCCATCGCCTCGGCCATGCCTGGTGGATCGAACGCAGCGATGGCCAGGTCTGGCTGGTGCGGCGCCCTGACAAGGGATTGCTGGGCGGCATGCGCGCGCTGCCCAGTTCCGACTGGAACGCCGCGCCCGACGTCACGCCGCCCTTCGCCGCGCAGTGGCGGACGATCGATCCGCCGGTCGCCCATGTCTTCACCCATTTCTCGCTGGCGCTCAGCGTCCACACTACCCATGTGGGGCTGGACCATGTGCCTGACGGTGCAGGGGAATGGTGGCCGCGCGACCGGATCGGCGAGGCAGGGTTGCCCACCCTTTTTGTGCGGGCGGCCGATGCGGCGATGAAGGAGTTGACGGACGATGCACGGAACTGACCCCCAAGCGCACGGCCTGCCCGGTTTCGTCGGCGGCGCGCTCGACCGGGTCGACCATATCCGCAGCAATCCCGCGCTCCATGCGCAGGCCTTTGCCTCGCCCAATGCCCGGCTGCTGATCCTCGAAGGGCTGGAGCCGGTGACGGACGATCATGGGCTGGCCCTCTCCCCGCTCGGTCCCGATGCCCGGATCGAGGAGCATGCACTGCTCGGCGTCGATCTGCAGGATCGGCCGATCTTCGTCCATCTGGTCGAGACGCTGGAACAGGGCCCCAATGCGACGCCGCGGTCGCGTGGCCTCGCCGATCTCGTCTCCGCGTCCGACGTTGCGCTCTACGGCACCGCGCGCAGCCTCGTCTTCTGGCATGCCCGGCATCGCTTCTGCTCGGTCTGCGGTGGGCCGACCCATGCGCACAAGGCCGGCTGGGCGCGGCGCTGCGAATCCTGTTCTTCCGAACATTTCCCGCGCGTCGATCCCGTTTCGATCATGCTCGCCGAGCATGAGGGACGGGTGCTGCTCGGCCGCCAGCATAGCTGGCCGCCCGGCCGCTATTCCGCGCTCGCCGGCTTCATCGAGCCGGGCGAGACGGTCGAGGAAGCGGTCGCGCGCGAACTGAAGGAGGAAGCCGGCATCACGGTCCATTCGGTCCGCTATGTGATGAGCCAGCCCTGGCCCTTCCCGTCCTCGCTGATGATCGCCTGCGTCGCCCAGTGTGACGATCCCGCGCTGACCCTGGACGAGACCGAGATCGAACATGCCTTCTGGTGCGATGCCGATGGCGTCGCCGCGGCGCTGGCGGGCGATCCCGACGCGCCTTTCCTGGCGCCGCCGCGCATGGCGGTCGCCTGGCATCTGCTCGACCATTGGCTGCGCGGCGCGGTTGCCCCGTCCGACGCAAGGGCGTAAGGCCCGGCTTCGTCTTCACTACAGGATCGACCTCCCCTTATGCTCAGCCTCGAAGAAGCCCAGTCGCGCGCGCAGGATCTGGTGACGGCGGCGCGCAAGGCGGGGGCGGACGCGGCCGACGCCATCTACGCGTGCAACGCCTCGACCACGGTAGCGGTGCGGCTCGGCGCGCTGGAGGATGTCGAACGGTCCGAGGGCGAGGAGATCGGGCTGCGCGTCTTCATCGGCCAGCGTTCGGCCAGCATTTCCGCGTCGGACATGAATCCGGCGACGCTGGCCACCCTGATCGATCGCAGCATCGCCATGGCGCGCGAAGCGCCGGAAGATCCCTATGCCGGCCTGGCGCCGGAGGATCGGCTGCTCAGGAAGCGCGCGCCGTCGCTCGACCTGGTCGATGACGAGGAACCCGAACCCGCCGCGCTGCGCGAACGCGCGCTGATCGCGGAAGAAGCGGCGCGCAGCATTCCCGGCATCACCAACAGCGAAGGCGGCGGCGCCGCCAGCGGCCGCAGCCAGGTCGCGCTCGCCACCAGCCATGGCTTCGCCGGCGCCTATGCCGCGACCAACCATTCGACCTGGGCCAGCGTGCTCGCGGGCAGCGGCGCCGACATGCAGCGCGACCATGCCAGCCATGCCAGCCGCCATCTCAAGGATCTGGACGATGCCGAAGCGGTCGGCATGCGCGCCGGCCAGCGCGCGGTCGCCCGGCTCAATCCCGGCAAGGTCGACAGCGGCGTCATGCCGGTCATCTTCGATCCGCGCATCGGCTCCAGCCTGGTCGGTCATCTGATCGGCGGCATGGTCGGCCCGGCGATCGCACGCCGCTCCAGCTTCCTGCTGGACTCGCTGGGCGAAACATTGTTCGACAGCAAGATCACGATCATCGACGATCCGCTGCTGCCGCGCGGCCTGCGCTCGCGCCCGTTCGACGGCGAAGGGCTGCCGGTCGAGCGCCGCGCGCTGATCGAGGATGGCGTGCTGACCGGCTGGCTGATGGACAGCGCCTCGGCCCGCCAGCTTGGCTTGGAACCCACCGGCCATGCCAGCCGGGGCGGCGCCGGTGCGCCGGGCGCGGGCATCACCAATGTCCATATGGAAGCGGGCAGCCTGTCGGTCGGCGAACTGATGGCCGATGTCAAGCGCGGCATCTATGTCACCGAACTGATCGGCATGGGCGTCAATGGCGTCACCGGCGACTATAGCCGCGGCGCTGCCGGCTTCCTGATCGAAAATGGCGCGGTCGGCCCGGCCGTGTCGGAAATCACCATCGCCGGCAATCTGAAGGACATGTTCCGCACCCTGGTGCCGGCCAATGACCTGATGTTCCGCTATGCCATGAACGTGCCGACCCTGCGCGTCGACGGGATGACAGTTGCCGGCGGCTGAACCCCTTTTGCCGGCCGTCGTTTCGGCGGTCACCGATGCGGCCGATCGCGCGCTGGCGCTATGGGCCGATGGGGAAACGCGCGTGCGCCAGTGGGAAAAAGTGCCCGGCCATCCGGTCTGCGAGGCGGACCTGGAAATCGACGTCATGCTGCGCGAACGGCTGGCGGCGATCGATCCGCAGGCCGGCTGGCTGTCGGAGGAGACGGCCGACACCGTGCATCGCCTGGGCGTATCGCGCGTCTGGGTGGTCGATCCGATCGATGGCACCCGCGACTATCTGCGCGGCCGGCCCGGCTGGGCGGTCTCGGTCGCCCTGGTAGAGGATGGCGCGGTCCGTCTGGGCATCCTGGCGGCACCCGCGCGCAAGGAATTGTGGATTGCGCAGGCAGGTCAGGGGGCGACCCGCAATGGCGTGCCGCTCCATGCCGGCAATCGCACCATGCTGCCCGGCGCCCGCGTCCCCGCCGACCAGCTGCCGCGCGCCGACCGCGATCTCGTTACTGTAGACAAGCCCAACAGCATCGCGCTGCGCATGGCGATGGTCGCCGCCGACGAGGCCGATCTGGTTGCCACCGTACGCTGGGGCAATGAATGGGACGTCGCCGCCTCCGCCCTGATCGCGCAGGAGGCCGGCGCCATCGTCACCGATGCGCTGGGCGATCCGCTTGCGTTCAACCGGCCCCAGCCGGTCGCCTTCGGCCTGCTCTGCGCGGCGCCGGGCATCCATGCCGCCGCCGCCGCACGCCTTGCGCCGCGTGCGAAGGAGATATTGGGCAAGGCCTGATCAGCCAGCGCAGGCCTTCACCGTCTTCTCCGGCAGAATGTCTTTCAGCCGGGCCCGCACCACATCGGCCCAGATGCGATAGCCGGCCGCGTTCATATGCACCTTGTCGGGCTGATAATTGTCGCCCAGCTTGCCGTCCTTCAGCAGCGGCGTGGTGATGTCGGCATAATGGACATTCTGCATGTGCGGGATCAGCCGCCGGGTCGCATCATTATAGATCTTCTGCTGCGGAAAGATCGCCCAGCGCCCCGGACTGGGCTTCATCGATAATATGATGACCGGCACGTCGCCCAGCATGTCGCTGCGCATCTCCAGGAAGCGTGCCATATCGTGGAAGATCGGCCGCAGCTGTCGCCCGCCCGCCAGGTCATTCTCGCCGGCATAGAGGATGATCGCCGCCGGTTTTGGCGTTCCCGGCTCGATATTGGCGAAACGCGGCAATATCTCGTTGAAGGTGGCGCTGTTGATGCCGCGATTATGCGCGACCCAGGGCGCCATATCCTGTTCCAGGCTGGTCCAGCGCTTGATCGACGAACTGCCCACGAACCACAGGGCGCACGGCCCCTCGCGTCCCTGCCCAACGGGCAGGGTCTGGCTGGCATCGCGATAATGGGTGAAGGCGAACCAGCCCCCGACTATCACGCAAAAAATCGACAGGGCCAGCAGACGCTTGCCCAAAGCTGTATCCAGTCTCTGCAAGATGATGGCGACCCTCCTGCTAATAGCCGAAGTCTAAACGATATTTTCCTTAAGAAAAGATGGCTGCGGCAGAATGATGCCATTGCGGATTTTAAGGGCTTGGCAATATTGTGACGCTATCGTTTCGATGGCAAATTTTGCGAGCATATCGTGACCAAGAACCCGTCGATCGACCTGCTGAAAGGCTTGCTGATCCTGCTCGTCATGGGCGGGCACGCGATGGAATTGACGCATCAGCAGCATGTCCTGCTGTGGATCGGTTCGGGTTTCCGCATGCCGTTGATGATCGGTATTTCCGGCTATCTGCTCAACGTCACCCGCACCCGCTCCATGCCGACTGGCGAGATGTTCAGCCGCTATGGCCGGCGCATGCTGCTGCCCTGGGCGGTGGCGATGCTCGTCTACTGGCTCGCCAGCGGCGGCCTGCTCTCCTGGCAGACGCCGCTCGACCTGCTGCTGCGTCCGCCCTTCCATCTCTGGTATGTGCCGGCGCTGTTCCTGTTGATCCTGGCGACCCGGTTGCTGCCGCTTTCGCCGCTCTTGCTGCTGGCGATCGGCGCGCCCGTCAGCCTGGCGACCATGTACAGCTTCGGCCTTGACCATGGCGCGGTCGGCGGCAGCCTGTTGTCGCCCGACAGCCGTTTCCTGCGCTATCCGGTTTATTTCTTCTTCGGCATGCTGATGGCCGAACGGGGCATGCCCAAACGCTATCTATGGCCCGTGCTGCTGGTCGGGGCGCTGGGGCTGTTCTGGTGGTCGGATCTTTATGGCACCGGCAATGCGCTTGCCTTCGTGCCCGCCCGCCTGCTCATGTGTCTCGCGCTGATCGCGCTGCTGCCCAGCATCTCGGCGGTGCGCCTGCATTTCGGCCCGATCAACCGGATCGGGCGCGAAAGCCTGTTCTTCTATCTCTGGCATCCGCTGGTGATGGGGCTGGTGGCGATGCTCGACCCGCATGGCGCCGTCATTCTCGCTGGTGCGGTGCTGCTGCTCTACATCGCCAGCGCGCTTGCGGGGCAGGGGCGATTGCCGCCCCTGTTGCTGGGCGCGGTGCCGCAACGCAGGCCGGCTCCAGTTGCCATGCAACCGGAACCGGTCACGGTTTAGATCTTGCCATATTTCGCTTCGAAGCCGGCAATGTCACCGGCGGCGAGATATTTGGCCTGGTCGATCCACTGATCGCGGACCGGACGCCCCTTGAAATTGCCCAGCTTCGCGTCGATCGCGGCGATGTCGCTGTCGCTCCAGCCGGCGATCTGGGCATAGCGCGTCACGCCCAGCTCGGTCAGCAATGCGCCCAGCTTGGGACCAACGCCCTTCAGCTTCAGCAGGTCGTCGGCGTCATCGCTCGGTGCCGCGACGGCAGGCGATGCCGGGATCGGCGCGGGCGTCGGTTCGACCACAGGCGCAGGCGCTTGCTCGACCACCGGCTCCACCGCGACCGGCTTGGCGACCATGGGCTCGGCAACCGGCACCGGATCGGGCGTGGCCACCAACGGCGCGACGACAGGCTCGGCAATCGGTTCGGCGGCCACGGGCGGTGCCACCGGCGCGGGGTCTTCCACCGCAGCCGACTTGCCCTTGCCCGACAGCAGGAACACCAGGCCGATCACGACCAGCAGCGCGATCAGCAGCCACAGGCCATAGTCCATGAAGAATTCCTGCATCGCCCTTTGCCTCCCGGAATGGATATGTCGCCCTATTTAAGGACGCTTGGCGGCGCGGGACAAGGGGGACATGTCCCGATCCCGCGCCGGTTTGGCCCTTATTGCGCCTCGCGGGCGACCTCGCGCCAGCCAATGTCGCGGCGGCAGAAGCCGGTCGGGAAGTCGATCGCGTCGACCGCGGCATAGGCGGCGGCCTGCGCCGCGCCCACCGTATCGCCGGTCGCGGTGACGTTCAGCACGCGGCCGCCATTGGCGACGATCATGCCATCCTTCTCCGCCGTGCCGGCATGGAAAACGCGGGCACCCTGTGCTTCGGCTGCGTCGATCCCCTTGATCGCACCGCCCTTTTCCGGCGTGCCGGGATAGCCATTGGCGGCCATCACGATGGTCAGCGCGGTGCGATCCGCCAGCGCGACCGGCCCCTGCTCGGCCAGCCTGCCTTCGGCCACCGCCAGCAGCAATTCGACCAGATCGCCGTCGAAGCGCATCATCAGCACCTGGCATTCGGGGTCGCCGAACCGGGCATTATATTCGATCAGCTTGGGGCCTTCCTCAGTCAGCATCAACCCGGCATAGAGCACGCCCGAATAGGGCATGCCTTCGGCCGCCAGCGTCTCGACCGTCGGCTTGATGATCCGCTCGATCACCTGCGCCTCCAGTTCGGGGGTCAGCACGCGGGCCGGGCTGTAGGCGCCCATGCCGCCGGTATTGGGGCCGGTGTCGCCGTCGCCGACGCGCTTGTGGTCCTGGGCCGAACCGAAGGGCAGGATCGCGCGGCCGTCGGTCAGGGCAAAGAAGCTCGCCTCTTCGCCGGTCATGAACTCTTCCAGCACCACTTCCTCGCCGGCCTTGCCGAACGCGCCGGAGAACATGGTGTCGAGCGCGTCGAGCGCTTCCTGCCGGGTTTCGGCGATGATCACGCCCTTGCCCGCGGCCAGGCCATCGGCCTTGATCACCACCGGCAGGGTGAAATCGTCGAGCGCGGCGATCGCGCCATCCTTGCTGGTGACACGGATGTAGCCGGCGGTCGGGATGTTGGCGCGCTGGCACAGATCCTTGGTGAAGCCCTTGGACCCTTCCAGCTGCGCCGGCTTCTTGTCGGGGCCGAACACGGCGACGCCCATGGTGCGCAGATTGTCGGCCAGGCCGTCGACCAGAGGCGCTTCCGGCCCGATCACCACCAGCGAAATCGAATGGCGGGTGCAGAAATCCAGCATCGCGCGATGATCGGTCGCGTCGAGGTCGACCAGCGTGGCATGCTGGGCTATGCCGGGGTTGCCAGGCGCCGCATAGAGCGTCGAGAGGCGTGGCGATTGTGCCAGCTTCCACGCCAGCGCATGTTCGCGGCCGCCGCCGCCAAGCAGAAGGATGTTCATCTCGGCCATGTCCCCGGAATTTGATGCCTATGACAGTTCGGGCCGCCTGTTAGCCGAGGAAAGGGCGGGGGACAACGCGCCGCCGCTCAGTGTCAGCGAATTGTCGGCCCTGTTGAAGCGCACGGTGGAGGATCGCTTCGGCCATGTCCGCCTGCGCGGCGAGATTTCCGGCTTCAAGCGCGCGGCCTCGGGCCATCTCTATCTGGCGCTCAAGGACGATAATGCCGTGCTCGACGGGGTGATGTGGAAGGGCGGCGCGCAACGGCTCGCCTTCCAGCCGCAGGACGGGGTGGAGGTGATCGCCACCGGCAAGCTCACCACCTATCCGGGGCGCTCCAAATATCAGATCGTGATCGACCGGATGGAGTTGGCGGGCGAGGGCGCGCTGATGGCCCTGCTCGAAAAGCTCAAGGCGAAGCTCGCGGCCGAAGGGCTGTTCAACCGCGACCGCAAGCGCCGCTTGCCCTTCCTGCCGCGCACCATCGGCGTCGTTACCTCGCCCACCGGCGCGGTGATCCGCGACATTCTCCATCGCCTGGCCGATCGCTGCCCGACCCAGGTGCTGCTCTGGCCGGTGCTGGTCCAGGGGCAGGGTGCGGCCGAACAGATCGCCCGCGCCGTGCGCGGCTTTTCCGCCATGGACGGTAGCGGCCCGCTGCCCCGGCCCGATCTCGTCATCGTCGCGCGCGGTGGTGGCTCGATCGAGGATCTGTGGAGCTTCAACGAGGAAATCGTCGTCCGCGCGGTCGCCGAATGCTCGATCCCGACCATTTCGGCGGTCGGGCATGAAACCGACACGACCTTGTGCGACTATGCCGCCGACATGCGTGCGCCCACGCCGACGGCCGCCGCTGAAATGGCGGTGCCGGTCCGCGCCGAACTGCTGGCGATGCTGGGTGAAATGGGCCTGCGCTCGGGCCGGGCGGTGCGGCGCGGGGCGATGCAGGCACGCGAACGGCTGGATATGCAGGCGCGGCTGATGCCGACGCCCGACACGTTGCTCGCGCCGCAGCGGCAGCGGCTCGACCTGCTGTCCGACGGCCTCAACAGCGGCCTGCGCCACCGGCTGGCCGACGCCCGCGCCCATCTGGGCCAGGTCAGTGGCGCGCTGCGCCCGGCCTTGCTGCGCCAATATGTCAGCCGCGCGGCCGAGCGGGTCGACCGGTTGCGGTTGCGCCCCGACTATCTGACCCGCGTCTATCGCGACCGGGCGACCGCCTTCG
Source organism: Sphingomonas sp. S-NIH.Pt3_0716 (assembly GCF_003950715.1). NCBI lineage: Bacteria > Pseudomonadati > Pseudomonadota > Alphaproteobacteria > Sphingomonadales > Sphingomonadaceae > Sphingomonas > Sphingomonas sp. S-NIH.Pt3_0716. The sequence goes on from NZ_QLJK01000017.1 coordinate 46,489, forward strand.
ATCGCCTCTCGCGCCTCTTCACCTCGGTCAATCCCGATCTGCCGTTGCAACGCGGCTTTGCTCGGGTGATGGCGGGCGATCGGCTGGTCCGTTCGGTGGTCGATGCACAGGCCGCGGGCCAGGTCAGCCTGCACTTCGCCGATGGCGCCGTGGCCGCCGCGATCGACACCGCCGCACCTCTTGAGCCGGCCCCCGCGCCCGCTATATCCGCCCCATCCCGTCCCGCGCGCAAGCCGCGCGACACCGTCGAAGGCGGCCAGCAGGATCTCTTCTCCTGATGCGCCGCAGAAAGGCCTGATTCATGTTGATGTCCAACCGCGACCGTCCGGCCCGGCTGCATTATATGCCTTACAGCTTTCGCGTGCTGCAGGCCGGCGACCATGTGCTGTGCGCCGTGTCCGGCCAGCGCATCCCGCTGGAGGATCTGCGCTACTGGTCGATCGCCCGGCAGGAGCCCTATGCCAGCGCCGCTTTGTCGGTCGAGGCGGAACTGAAGGCGCGCCCGGCCGGATGATCCGTCGCGCTGCTGTTTTGCTGGCGGTCGCTGCGCTGCCGCTTGCCCCGGCGATGCTGCGCGCGGCGCCGGCTGTGGTGGCTGGACCCGATTTCATCCTGTCCGGCGCGGCGATCCAGGGCGGCACTTTGCTCGGCACCGCGCCGGCCGGCACGGTCGCGCTCCATTTCGGCGACCAACTGGTGCCGGTCGATGCCGATGGCCGCTTCCTGATCGCCTTCGATCGCGATGCGCCGCCGCCGGCGAAGCTCAGCGCGCGCCTGTCGGATGGCCGGGTGATCGATCGCGCCCTGACCGTCGCACCGCGCGAATGGCGGTTGGAACGGATCAACGCGCCGCTGCGCCCGACGAAAAGCAGCGAGGCCTTCCTCGCCCTGCGCAAGCCCGAACTGGAACAGATCGCCGCTGCGCGCGACAAGCTGACGGACGCACAGGGCTGGCGCCAGATCTTCATCTGGCCGCGCCTCGGCCGGATTTCCGGCCTGTTCGGATCGCAGCGCATCTATCAGGGCCAGCCCGGCGCCTATCATGGCGGCGTGGACGTCGCCGGCGCCACCGGCGAGCCGGTAGTAGCGCCGGCGGACGGGGTGGTGATCCTGGCCGCCGATCACCCCTTCACGCTGGAGGGCAATCTGCTGATGATCGACCATGGCCATGGCCTCAACAGCGCCTTCCTGCATTTGTCGCGGATCGACGTGAAGCCCGGTGACCATGTGGCACAGGGGCAACGCATCGGCGCGATCGGCGCCACAGGCCGCGCCACCGGACCCCATCTTCACTGGGGCATGAAATGGAACGACGCGCGCATCGACCCGCTGCTGCTCGCCGGGCCGATGCCGCAGGCGCGATAGGGATCAGCCCACGCGTTTCATCCGCACGGCACGACCGCCTTCAACCTTCCCCATGAAGCTACCCATCGTCGCCCGGTGGATTTCGATCATCTGCCCGGCCTTGGGCTGGCGGCCAGTCGTGGCTTCGGTGGTCATCCACTGCGCGCCATCTTCCAGCGTGATCTGCCATGTTCCATTGCCTGCGCTTCGCACGGCAGCGATTTTTGCTTCAATCTGGTTGAATTCTTCAGCTTCCTTCTTGTCCTGGTTGTCGTTGTTTCCGGTCAGGAAGGGCAGCTTTGGAAGGGTGAAGCCGAACAGTGAACGCCGGGTTTTGTTGAGTTCGGTCTTGTCGAGTACCACAACCTCGTCACGTTCAGCGGCATGGTCCATTACGCCGACCTGTCGGTCATAACAGGCAAGACGTGCTGAATTGTCAGTGATTTCACGACATTTCAAAAGGTCGGTAAATATTTCGGCGCGTGGTTGCTGGCGCTGGGCGGCTTGCGCGCCGCTTATGGTCAGGCAGAGCGGCAGAGCCCCGATCATCACAAGATGTGCCTTCATATACTTGATTCTCCGTCCATCTCTCGCCATCTGACGGCACCATGCACCCTGCGGATTTACCGTCAATAGAGGGGGCGCCTCTTCCAAAATCAGGTCTGAAAATTACAAACTGGCAGCAGTTGGATTGCAGTTGCAGCATTGCTACGCACGTGCTGCCATGGTTGAAATTATCTTGCTTTGCAGCCGTAAAATTGCACATGTTTCGCCTTGTTGCATTTTTGATACAGGGCTGTTCAAAAGCGGCAATGTGCAATTTCGCGCGCTTTACAGCGGCTTTCGCACCGCGCAGGTTCCCGCAATCCATACGGGGGGATCGCTGTCGGGCACCATATCCCCTTGTAGGTGCACATGAAGGCAGGTGACTGCCCAACTCCAGAGCAAGGGACTGGAAACGTGAAGACATTTTCGAAGAGGGCACTGCTGCGTGCCAGCGCCGCTCCGGCGATCCTCGGTGCGTCGTTGTTCGCAACCGCCGCGTCGGCGCAGGACGCGCCTCAGACGGCTGAAGCTGCCGCGACTGACACGATCGTCGTGACCGGATCGCTGATCCGCAACCCGAACCTGACGTCGTCGTCGCCGGTTACGGCGGTTGGCGAAACCGAAATGCAACTGCGCCAGACGACCAACGCCGAAGCGCTGCTGCGTGATATTCCGGGTGTGGTTCCCAGCATCGGCCAGAACGTCAACAACGGCAACGGTGGTGCGGCTTATGTCAACCTGCGTGGCCTTGGCCGTAACCGCAACATCGTCCTGCTGGACGGTCAGCGCGTTACGCCGGCGGATTTCGGCGGTTCGTTCGACCTTAACAACATCCCGACCGCGCTCGTTTCGCGCGTCGACGTGCTGACCGGCGGTGCTTCGACCACCTATGGTGCGGACGCCGTTTCGGGTGTCGTCAACTTCATCACCCGTCGCGATTTCGCGGGCATGGACCTGAGCATCGGCGAGCAGATCACCGATCAGGGCGATGGCAACCGCTTCAACATGGACTTCACGGTCGGCGCGAATTTCGACGATGGTCGTGGTAACGCCGTTCTGTCCGTGGGCTATCAGGAAGCCGACCCGATCTATCAGGGCGATCGCGACATCTCGGTCTTCGGTATCTCGTCGACGACGGGCCGCGCTTCGGGTTCGTCCTTCACCTCGACGCCGACCGGCATTTCCTTCGCGACCGAAGATACCCAGGTCAGCCCGGACGGTCAGTCGCTCGTGCCCTTCTACCAGGGCTTCAACTTCAACCCGTACAATATCTTCGTGACGCCGTTCAAGCGCTTCAACATCTACGGTTCGACCCGCTACGAAGTGTCGGACAAGGTAGAAGTCTTCTCGCGCGCACTGTTCTCGAAGAACACTGTCGACACGATCATCGCGCCGTCGGGCATTTTCGGCACCTCGCTGACCATTCCGGGTAACAACCCCTATCTGCCGACCGCGATTCGTGACCGTATCTGTACGGAAGCGGGCATTGCACTGGGCGCTGCGTGCAACAACAATGCTGCTCTGCCGCTGCCGGCTGTTTATCGCCGTACCGTTGAAATCGGTCCGCGTATCAGCAGCTATGAAACCCAGATCTTCGACATCAACATCGGCACGCGCTATCACATCAACGATAGCTTGAGCCTCGAAGTCTATGGTTCGCATGGCGAAAGCCAGAACACCCAGACCCAGTCGGGCTATGTTCTGAACTCGCGCGTGCAGCAGGCTCTCAACGCCACCAGCACCACCGCGTGCACCAACACGGCCAATGGCTGCGTCCCGCTCAACCTGTTCGGTTCGATCACGCCTGATCAGGCTGCCTTCCTGAACGGTCAGAGCACCATCACCAACAAGGCCAGCCTGTCGCAGGCGCATGCCGTGTTGTCGGGCGACATGGGCTTCTCGTCGCCGCTGGCGTCGAACCCGGTTTCCTTCGCGGCCGGTGCGGAATATCGCAACTACACTGCCGAGCGTATCCCGGACAATCTCTCGCTCGTCCCGGGTGAACTCGGTGGCGCCGGCGGCGCTGTTCTGCCGCTGGACGGTGGCTTTGACGTCTACGAATTCTTCGGCGAAGTCATCGCGCCGCTGGTTTCGGATCGTCCGTTCGTTCAGGAACTGACCGTCGAAGGCGGCATCCGCTATTCGAAGTACAAGGTCGATACCGCTGGTAGCCCGCGCTTCAACGCGACCACCTACAAGTTTGGTGCGACCTGGGCGCCCGTGGATGATCTCAAGTTCCGCGGCAACTATCAGCGCGCCGTCCGCGCGCCGAACATCGGCGAACTGTTCGCACCGGTCGTTACCGGTCTGACCAGCCTTGCGACCGACCCGTGCGCCGGTGCTGCACCGACCACCAACGCGAACCTGCGCGCTGTCTGCCTTGCGCAGGGTGCTCCGGCCGCATCGATTGGTGCGATCCAGACCCCGAGCGCGGATCAGGCCAATGCGACCGGTGGTGGCAACCCGAACATCCGTCCGGAAACGGCGAAGACCTTCACCGTTGGTATGGTTCTGCAGCCGCGTAACTTCGTGAGCGGCCTGACCGTGTCGGTTGACTATTACAACATCAAGGTCAGCAACGCGATCACCGCAGCCACGCCGCTGGACATCATGGGCGCCTGCTTCGATAACATCACGGCAGCGTCGGCGACTTCGGAAGCCTGTACGTCGATCCGTCGTAACCCGGCAAATGGCCGTCTGAGCGGTACGTCGACTGCGACCAACCCGATCCTGGGTCTGCCGCAGCCGCTGACCAACAATGGTCGCCTGGCCACCGACGGTATCGATCTGTCGGTCAACTACCAGACCGATCTGAACTTCGCGCAGCTCGCTCTGAGCTTCAACGGTAACTGGACCAACAAGTCGACCTTCCGTGCATCGTCGACGTCCTACAACCGTGACTGCGTCGGCTACTTCAGCGTCAACTGTGCGTCGATCCAGCCGGAGTTCTCGTTCACGCAGCGTACCACCTTCACCTTCGGCAAGGTCGATCTGTCGCTCCTGTGGCGCTATATCGACAGCGTGAAGTATGAAGGTCAGGCTTCCGATTATGTTGCTCGCGGCTTCACCACGGCCAGCCGGAACCTGTTCAATGGCGAGATCACTGGCCCGAGCCCGCTGGCGGGTAAGAGCTACAACTTCAACAAGATCAGCGCCTATAACTACTTCGACCTGACCACGCGCTTCGGGATTACCGATAACCTTGATCTGACGATGTCGGCATTCAACATCTTCGACAAGAAGCCGCCGCTCGTCGGTTCGGCTGCCGGTACGACCACGTACAACAGCGGCAACACCTTCCCGTCGACCTACGACGCGGTTGGCCGTCGCTTCGCTGCGACCGCGCGTCTGAAGTTCTAAGGCACATCGCTAAAAAAAGAGGGGCGGCCTTCGCGGGCCGCCCCTTTTTTGTGCCTGTTCATTTTGGAGCAGGCCCTGGAATTTGAATGAAGGCTGGCTTCAGTTCGCCAGCAACGGCATCGGCAATTGATCCGGCAAGCCCGCGTTGCGGGCGACCAATTGAGCCCATTGGGCAACCCTTTCTATTTCTTCCTTATGCAATTGCTGCCCTTGCTGTCGGTCGCCTTCCCGCTGGCCGGGCTTGAAGGGGCTTCCGTCCTTGGCATTGCGCTGGAAGACCGTCTCGATCACGGGCGTAAAGCCATCGGCCGGCGGTGCGATTCCCAGAAAGGCGGAGGCCGCATCCAGGCTGGCGAGCGGGTCGGCAATCAACTGTTCGCTGTCCAGCGTCCGGACCCGGTCTGGCCAGCGGTCCGCCATGATCGTGAACAACCGATGCTGCGCCAGCCAGCCGACGGCGGCAGCTTGAAGGTCGGTATGCAGCAGATAATCGCGCGGGGTGAAGCCCAGTTCGACCAGCCCATCGACCAATTGCCGCGACAGAAGTTCGCGCACCCAAAGCCGCCCGGTCATCCCCTTGCGTGCAATCGATGTCAGATAGGCTTCGAGTGGGGCGTAGAGCAGGATCGCCTTGGCCTGAGGCCGCAAGCTCATCATGGCCGTCGCCAGTCCATTGACGACGTTGGACGGCTTGATGACGGTCGCCTCTCCCGTCTGGAACGGCCTTGCCAGGACGGACAGGCCGCTGTCGAGGACTTGGCTTACGGCATCAGGCGCCGCACCGCGCTGCCGCCATCCGACCAGATCGTTGAGCAGGACGGGCTCCTTCAGGGACATGGCCGATCCCGGCAGGTCGAAGGCGCTCGCCAGCAAGGTCGAGCAGCAATAGGCCGAATGGAATATGAAGTGGATCGGGCTTGGGTTGACGGTAAGATCGCTCCGTTTGATCACCAGCGGGGGATGCTTGGGCGCAAGGCAGTCATCTGTCAGGAAGGGCGTGGATCGGCGCACCTCGCGGTCGATGACGTGAAACTGGATCGCGTCATGCGTGGGATCATAGCGATGGGCCAGCCATTCGGCACTGGGGTTCTGTTGTCGGAAATCTTGTGTCATAGCTGAGGCATATGCCTTTGGGCTGCGGATTCAACCGTCATGACATTGGAATGAGCGTGCAAGCACAAGAAGATATGCAGCGTTTCCTGGCCGCAGCGCAGCAGGCGCGTGCCAATGGGCGGCCGGAGGAAGAAGCTGCCCTGCTTGCGCGCGCCGATGCTCTCGTGCCTGGCAATCCACTGGTTGCGAATGCGCGCGGTATGCAGGCGTTGGGACAGCGTGACTGGAAAGCGGCATGTCACTTCTTTCAGGCGGCCATTGCGGCTGATCCCAATGAGCCGGCGCTGTGGATGAATCTGGCGACGGCGCATCGTGGTGCGCAGGACGTCGATGGCGAACGGCGCAGCCTTGAAGGCGCGCTGGCGATCGATCGCCGCCATGTCATGGCGCAATATCGTATGGCGGAACTGCATCAGCGTAACGGCCATATGGCACAAGCCGCGCAAGGCTGGAGCCATGTTGCGCAGTTGCTCGAAGGGATCGAAAATCCGCCGCCGGCGGTGCGCAACATGCTGGCTCAGGCCAAGGCGTTTCTGGCCGGGCATAATGCGACGCTTGCCGCCACGATCGATGAAGCACTGGCCGATCAGATCGACATGCTGGGGCCACAGGCGCGGCGTTTCCGCGCTTGTGTGGATCATAGCCTTGGGCGACGGCGCATTTATCCCAATGTCTGTGCCGGCATTCATTATCCGTTTCTGCCTGCCGATGAATTTTTCGATCGGGCGCATTTCCCCTGGTTCGCACAATTGGAGGCGCGTGCCGATGCGATACGGGCTGAGGCGGAAGCCATTCTATATGGCAATAATGACCTTATTCGCCCCTATGTACGCATGGAAAAGGGCGGCCCGGAAACCAAATGGTCGACGCTGGACGGTTCGCTGGATTGGACGGCCTGCTTCCTGTGGGAATATGGTGTCCGTAACGATGCGGTGTGCGATCTCTGCCCTGAAACGGCAAAGGCGCTGGAAGCGGTTCCGCAAAGCCATATTCCGGGAAAGGCACCTTCCGCCTTTTTCTCGCTGCTGCGCCCCGGTGCCCATATCCCGCCCCATACGGGGGTGACGAATAGTCGTGCGATCATCCACCTGCCGCTGATCGTACCCGATGGTTGCGCGTTTCGCGTCGGTGGAGAAACCCGTCAATGGAAGGAAGGCGAAGCCTTTGCCTTCGATGACACGATCGAGCATGAAGCCTGGAATCGCAGCGAAAAGCCACGCGTGGTCCTGATCTTCGACGTCTGGAATCCGCACCTTAGTCCCGCGGAACAGGCATTGCTCAGCCGGATGTTCGAGATCACCGGCACAGCGGGCTAGAGCGTTTCCAAGCAGGCGGGATCGGCATCTACGCTAGGCCTCGATCGCGTCTCCTAATGCGCGGCGGACGTCGTCCATCTGGCGGGCATAGTTGCGCCATCGACCAGAGGATCGGTCATTGAGCGGCTTGCGGACATGCCAGCTGCTCGCGGTCTTGACCGCTGCATTGTCATTGCTGGTGCGGGCGCAGTCCTCTTCCCAAGGCAGATCGAGCGCGCTCAGCACTGCGCGCATCACCATTTCGGGATCCTGGACAAGCGCGTCATAGTCGAGATCGATGATATCCTCGCCATAGAGCGAACGCCAATGCTGCATCAGGCGATCATAGCATCGAACATAATGGACAATGTCGTCCAGATCGAAGCCGTAGCTGATGCCGTCGGCAAAATAGAGGAAGTAGATGGACAGGATATTGTCCAGCAGGTTGCGTCGCGTATGAATGATCTTTGCATCGGGGAAGAGCTGCTTGATCAGGCCTATATGCAGAAAATTGTCCGGGCGCTTGTCGGTGATCAGTGACGCATCCGGGAATGCCGCGCCAATTTCATTGAGATACTGATTGCGCAGTTGCACAATCTGGCTCGATGACAAGGTTGCAGGCGAGGGCAGGCCGCCGGCGATCGCCGGAATGCTTTCATGTTCACCGCCCGCGGTGACGCGCGAATGACGCCCGATCAGTCTTTCCGCCAGCGTTGAACCGGATCGGAACAATCCGCAGATGAAGATCGGCGCGTTCCGATCTTCCACGTCTTCCATTTGCCGTGCGCCGGAATGTTCGGGCACATGCGCGATCAGCGCATCGACCATCCGGTCCATTGCAGCGCGGTCATAAGCCAGCGCGGGGTCGATCAACTGGCGCGCAAGCTGGTTGCCCTGCTGAAAATGCGCAAAGGCTTCGTCAAATTGCTGTGACGCGTCCAGCGCGAGCCCGCTCGCGAAGTGCAACTCTGCTCGGTCTTCGGCATGCAGACCGGATTGAGCCATCACATGGGTTAGGCGATTCAAGGCGTCGACGGCCTGATCATGATACAGGTCGATCGCGGTCAAACGCGCATGGGCGCGGCCGTTGACAGGATAGAGGTCCAGGATATGACGATAGGCCGCACGGGCTTCCTGCGCCTGTCCCCGATCCTCGTGGATGGTCGCGAGATTGAACCAGGCTGGCACAAAATGGCTATTGCATTTCAAAGCGCTTGCCAGGGCATCCACGGCGGCGTCCTGCCGGTGCAGATGTTCCGACAGGATCGCGGCCTGATTGAGATAGACGTCTTCTGGCTGCGGAATGCCGAGCGCCAGAGCCTGATCATAATGTTTCAGCGCGGCTTCAAACTGTCGGTCACAGCGGAGCAAATAGGCAAGATTGTACCAGTCGTCGGCCATCGGCGCGGGCCGAGCAGCAATCAGGTCCCGAAAGGCCTGGATAGCGGGACGGATCTGGCCGGCCATCATCAACTGCATGGCATTGCGCTGCAACGGAGCGGTAGGGGAGGCGCTATTTTGAAACCCGACGGTCATGTCAACCTTGTTGCTGAATGCTCATCCATTTACTGGGATATGGAAACAGGGCATATCATAAGGCGATTTGTTTAGGGAGGCTCAGTCATGAATCGGCTGCAATATGTTCTCGCGATGGGGAGTGTCTTGTTGCCGACGCCGTTGTTGGCACAGACGGCTGCAACGGGTTCGACCGGCGCCAAGCTGGATCGAAAAGATCCCAATTATGTCCGATGCGTAAGCCAGGTCGAAACCGGTTCCTTGGTGAAGAAGCGTCGTATCTGTCACACCAATGCCGAGTGGAGCCAGATTGACGCCGCCGGTAGCCGCGATGCGGAGGATATTCAGGGGCGCACGCGGCAGGGCTTCGATCCCAATGGCGCGGGCGGTGATTAAGGCCAGATGGGCGCCTTCATAAGGCGCCCAAGTTCATTCCGCGCTCTCGCAGCGGCAAAGTGCGATCGGAATTTTGAGAAACAAAGCGCGCGTAATATAATTACGCGCTCTTTTCATTTGCCCTTTGATGCATGCACGAATTCGGCTTGAAAGGCCCCATGATTGCGGGGTTTCTGGCGAATTCCATCGGACGATTTCAGCAGAATATGATTTGGTTTCAATACCGTAATGGTGTTGCTGGAATGTTTCACATTTGTAAAAATCGTAACGTTTCGTAACGCAACCGGGTTTACAGCCGGTTCCATGGGGCGCACCCATGCCCCGCCTTGTGGTTCCGCAGGGTCGCACTGGTCACAGCAGGCAGACAAATCTGCCGCTCCAGATAAGGGACTGGAAATTTGAAGAACGCATCGATTGCCGCATTCTTGCGGGCCGGAGTCGCGCCCGTCATTCTCGCCACCGCGCTGTTCCAGGCGCCCCTCAATGCTCAGGATAATGCGCCCCAGGCCGATGACGGCGCGAACGACACGATCGTCGTGACCGGCTCGCTGCTGCGCCGCATCGACAAGGAAACCATTTCGCCGATCACCACCGTGTCGTCGGAAGATCTGGCGATCCGCGGCATCACCACGGTCCAGCAGGGTATCCAGAATCTGTCGGCCAATAACGGCCCGGCACTGACCAACGGCTTCTCGGCCAATGGCGCCTTTGCCGGTGGTGCCTCGGCGGTCTCGCTGCGCGGCCTGTCGACCTCCTCGACGCTGGTGCTGTTCGACGGCCTGCGCGCCGCTTATTATCCGCTGGCCGATGACGGCACGCGCAACTTCGTCGATCTCAACACCATCCCCGACGCCATCGTCGATCGGGTCGAAGTGGTGAAGGACGGCGCGTCCGCCACCTATGGCGCCGACGCGGTTGCCGGCGTGGTCAACATCATCACCAAGCGCGAAGTGAAGGGCCTGCACCTTCAGGCCGAAGCCGGTGTCGCCGAAAAGGGCTATGGCGCCAACCAGCGTCTGTCGGCCACCTATGGCTATGGCGACCTCGCCGAGCAGGGCTTCAATGCCTATGTCAGCGCCCATTATCTCAAGAGCGCTGCGGTCTATAACAAGGACCTGGGCTATCCCTATAACAGCGACGACCTGTCGGGCATCTGTCATGACGGCGTCTGCGGTCCCAACAACATGGCCAATGGCGTCGACCCCAGCATCGGCTTCACCGGCCTGTCGACCGCGACCAATGTCTTCATGGTCCGTCCGTTCGATGCCGCTACCGGCGCCGGTGCTGGCCGTTACGAGCTGCTGAACGCCGCTGCCGGCTGTGGCAGCCTCAACCCCTACACGCTGACCGACGCGGAATATGCGGCCAATGCAACTGCGCCGCATACCGTTTGCCAGCAGGACATCACCCACGACTACAGCCAGGTTCTGCCGGAACAGCAGCGCTGGGGCATTTCCGGCCGCTTCACCAAGATCGTCGGGGAGAGTGGCGAAGCCTATCTCGAACTCAACTATGAGAACAGCAAGTCCTCCTATACCGGCCTTGCCTCGATCATCCGCGCCAATGCGCCGGCCGGTATCGACTATTCGGCCTATTCGACCTCGACCGGCGCCGGCCTGCTGCGCCTGCCGGTCTATGTCTGCGCCCGCGGCACCGCCAGCTGCGACGCCAGCAACGGCACGCTGAACCCGAACAACCCCTATGCCGCCCAGGGCCAGGAAGCCGCCATCATCGGCCGCCTGCCGACCAGCACCGAATATAATGAATCGGTCAGCCAGGTCTTCCGCGCCGCTGCCGGAATCAAGGGCGATTTCGGCAACGACTGGCATTATCAGGTCGATGGCACCGCCATGGTCTCGAAGCTGAAGACCACGGCCAAGGGCTATGTCTATATCCAGCATCTGCTCGATGTGATCGCGGACGGTTCGTATAATTTCATGAACCCGTCGGCGACCTCGCAGGAGACGCTCGACTATCTGACCCCGACCCAGATCAACCACAGCAAGACCCAGCTTTATCAGGGCACGGCCAGCATTTTGAAGGACGTGTTCGACCTGCCGGGTGGTCCGCTGCAGGTCGCGGTCGGCATCGCCGCCCGCTATGAATCGCTCAACAATCCCAGCGGCAACCCCGACTATGATGGTCAGACGGAGCGCTATTTTCGCCTGAACGCCTTCGGCGCCAAGGGCCATCGCGATGTCGAATCCGCCTATTTCGAACTGGGCGCACCGATTGTCGAGCAGCTCGAACTGACGGCGGCGGGTCGCTACGACCATTATTCGACCGGCCAGGACAATTTCTCGCCCAAGTTCGGCGCGAAGTTCAAGCCGATCCGCGAACTGATGTTCCGTGGCACCTTCTCGAAGGGTTTCCGCATCCCCAGCTTCGCGGAAATGGGCGCCCTGCCGACCACCGGCTATGTCACCCAGTCGATCGGTTCGATGCCGCAGGAATTCATCGACCAGCATCTGAACGCGGCCGGCACCGGTCCCAACACCTATCTGACCAACTATTCGATCGGTCAGACGACGGTAGGAAACCCGAACCTGAAGGCGGAAAAGTCGCGTAACATCACGCTTGGTGCGACCTTCCAGCCGCTCAACAATGTGTCGTTCAGCGTCGACTATTATAATATCAAGAAGACCGGCGCGATCACCTCGGTGAACTTCTCGAACGCGATCGCCAACTATTACGCCACCGGGGAAACCTCCTATGATGGCGTGACGGTGATCCCGGACGAAGTCGATCAGGAACATACCGGTTCGCAGCGCCGTATCGCCTTCGTGCAGGGCAGCTTCATCAACGCCAACACGATCAAGACGTCGGGTATCGATTTCAACGCGATGGGCAAGTTCCGCCTGAGCGACAACATCACCTTCTCGACCTCGATCGATGCGACCTATGTCATCAAGCTGAACACCGAATATCCCGACGGGACGGTTGAACATTATGTCGACACGCTCGGCAACTTCAACCTGACGGCCGGTTCGGGCACGCAGCAGTGGCGTGGTAGCTGGCAGAATACGCTGGACTTCGGCAAGGCTTCGCTCAGCGCGACCGCCTATTACACCGATGGCTATGATTATTCGGCCGAGGATCAGGGTGGCGTTGCCGGCGACTGCAGCCTGGTGCCCACCAACTATGATGGTGAAGCCTATCAGGGTTGTCGCGTGAAGTCGTTCATCAGCGTCGACATGACGGGCACGATCAAGGTCAACGACCAGTTCGAGCTTTATGCCAACGTCATGAACGTCTTCAACAACAAGCCGCCGATCGATGCGACCACCTATGGCGCCTATCTCTACAACCCGGTGGTTGGCGAGTCGGCGATCCTGGGTCGCTCCTTCCGCATCGGCGCGAAGGCAAGCTTCTAAGCCAGATAATATAAAAGGGCGGCCCTCCCTTGCGGGGCCGCCCTCCTTTCAGGACCAACTGGCGCGCGGCGCGCCTGACTTAGCCGACACTGGGTCTCCGTGCGCCGTCGCCGTCTTCACCCCATCGCCGACCGGAACCAGCCGGTCACCGACGTCCGGGCCGCACCCGCCGAAGGCGCGACATAGCTGACGCTGTGCAATTGCGGCACGCGGAACAGATCGAGCCTGTTGAAGGCCGGAACCCGGCCGGAAAAGCCGCCATCGGCACCATGGAACATCAGCAAGCCGCCCCATTCGGTCCGCCATCCCTCGGTCAGGCCAAAGACATAGGCGGCATGCCGGTTCTTCTCCGCGACCCCATCATCATGGCCGGTCAGGAAATCGCCACTGACATAGCGGGTCGCCTGCCCGTCGGCGAAGCCGATCGCCTCGCTGCCGGTGATCGCCCGGACCAGCGCCAGCACTTCCGGCCCCGCCATGAAGCGGACGAACGCATCGAGCAGATGTGGCGACTGCCGACGCGCCTGCTCCTCGTCAGGCACGCGAATGCTGCCATAGCGGAACTGGAAGCCATGCCGGGCCGCTTCATGCACCGCCTGGTTCAGGGCGCCCCATTGCTGCGGCGTCATCGATTGCGCTGTCGGGCGATCGATCTCGAACAATTTCTCGTCCGAATTGAGGATGATCCGCCAATCCTCGCGTGCGTCCAGATGCGCGGCCAGCGCGCGGGCCGCCGCATCGGTCAGGAAGGGACCGATGCGGGCATGCCCGTCGCGCTGATAGTCGGATCGCAGCCGGTCGATGTCGATCCCATCGGCCAGCGCGAAATCCGCCTCCTTTGTCGTCATGCGACGCTGAGCTTCAGCGCGCCGTCGCCATCTTCCACCGTCACCGTCGATCCGTCCGGCACTTCGCCGCGCAGGATCAGGTCGGCCAGCGGATCCTGCAGGTAACGCTGCACCGCCCGCTTCAATGGTCGCGCGCCATAGACCGGATCATAGCCGACCCGGCCCAGCCAGGCGCGCGCACCGTCGGTCAGGTCCAGCACCACCTTGCGGTCCTTCAGCAGCTTCTGCACCCGCGCCACCTGGATATCGACGATCGGCGCCATATGGCCGGCCCCCAGACGATGGAACAGGATGATCTCGTCCAGACGGTTGAGGAATTCGGGGCGGAAATGGCTGCGCACCATCTCCATCACCTGGTCCTCGACCTTCTCGACCGGCTCGTCGTCGGGCTGGGCGGCGATATATTGGCTGCCCAGGTTCGACGTCAGCACGATGATCGTGTTGGTGAAGTCGACGGTGCGGCCCTGGCCATCGGTCAGGCGGCCATCGTCCAGCACCTGCAGCAGCACGTTGAACACGTCGCCATGCGCCTTCTCGACCTCGTCGAACAGCACGACCTGATAGGGCCGGCGCCGCACTGCTTCGGTCAGCACGCCGCCTTCCTCATAACCGACATAGCCCGGAGGCGCGCCGATCAGCCGGGCAACGCTGTGCTTCTCCATGAACTCGCTCATGTCGATGCGCACCATCGCGCTCTCGTCGTCGAACAGGAAACCGGCCAGCGCCTTGGTCAGCTCGGTCTTGCCGACGCCCGTGGGGCCAAGGAACAGGAAGCTGCCCAGCGGTCGGTTCGGATCCTGCAGACCCGCCCGGCTGCGGCGCACGGCGGTTGCGACCGCGCGCACGGCATCGGCCTGGCCGATCACCCGCTTGCCCAGCTCGGCTTCCATCGCCAGCAGCTTCTCGCGCTCGCCTTCCATCATCCGGTCGACGGGAATGCCGGTCCAGCGCGACACGACGCTGGCAATATCCTCGGCCGTCACTTCCTCGCGCAGCATCGCGCCCTTGGACGCGCCCTGGGCCTCGGCCAACTGCTTTTCCAGCTGCGGGATGGTGCCATATTGCAGCTCGCCGGCCTTGCCATAGTCGCCGCCGCGCTGCGCCTGTTCCAGCTGGAGCCGCGCCGCGTCGAGCTGCTCCTTCAGCTTGGCCTCGCTGGCGATCTTGTCCTTCTCCGCCTGCCAGCGCGTCGTCAGCTCGGCCGACTGCTGCTCCAGATTGGCGAGGTCGGTCTCCAGATTGGCCAGCCGGTCCTTCGACGCCTGGTCGCTTTCCTTCTTCAGCGCCTCGCGCTCGATCTGCAGCTGCATGATCCGGCGGTCGAGATTCTCGATTTCCTCGGGCTTGCTCTCCACCTCCATGCGGATGCGGCTCGCGGCCTCGTCCATCAGGTCGATCGCCTTGTCGGGCAGGAAACGGTCGGTGATATAGCGGTTGGACAGGGTCGCCGCCGCCACGATCGCGCCGTCGGCGATGCGCACGCCATGATGCGCCTCATATTTGTCCTTGATGCCGCGCAGGATCGAAATCGTGTCCTCGACCGTCGGCTCGCCGACGAACACCGGCTGGAACCGCCGCTGCAATGCCGGGTCCTTCTCGACATATTTGCGATACTCGTCGAGCGTTGTCGCGCCGATGCAGTGCAGCTCGCCGCGCGCCAGCGCCGGCTTCAGCAGATTGCCGGCATCCATCGCGCCCTCGGATTTGCCCGCGCCGATCAGCGTGTGCATCTCGTCGATGAACAGGATGATCTGGCCGTCCGCGCCCTTCACCTCGTCGAGCACGCCCTTGAGGCGCTCCTCGAACTCGCCGCGATATTTGGCGCCGGCGATCAGGCTGCCCATGTCGAGCGCCATCAAGGTGCGGTCCTTGAGCGTATCGGGCACGTCGCCATGGGCGATGCGCAGCGCCAGCCCTTCCGCGATCGCGGTCTTGCCGACGCCCGGCTCGCCGATCAGCACCGGGTTGTTCTTGGTGCGGCGCGCCAGGATCTGGATGGTGCGGCGAATTTCCTCGTCGCGGCCGATCACGGGGTCGAGCTTGCCCGCCTTGGCCGCATCGGTCAGGTCGCGCGCGAACTTCTTCAGCGCATCATAACGGTCTTCGGCGCCCGCCGTATCGGCGGTGCGGCCGCCGCGCAACTGGTTGATCGCGCCGTTCAGCGCCTCGGCGCGCACGCCGGCGGTCGCCAACGCCTTGCCCGCCGTCGTGGTGGTCGCCAGCGTCAGCGCCAGCAGCAGCCGTTCGACCGTGACGAAGCTGTCGCCCGCCTTCTGCGCCACCTGCTCGGCGGAATCGAGCACGCGCACGGCATCATTGTCGAGGCCCGGCGTCTGCTGCGCGCCGCTGCCCGATACCGCCGGCACCTTGGCCAGCGCGGCATCGGTCTCGCGCAGCGCGGTCGCGGCATCGCCGCCCGCCGCCTTGATCAGGCCGGACGCCATGCCCTGCTCATCTTCCAGCAGCGCCTTCAACAGATGTTCGGGGCTGATCCGCTGGTGGTTCATGCGGATCGCAACGGTCTGCGCCGACTGGAGGAAACCCTTGGCGCGGTCGGTGAATTTTTCGAGGTTCATTAGCATCCCCTTCAAGGCATTGCTGGCGATGTAATGTTGCAAAAATGACACACAAGGGGCGCGGGCAAAAAATCCGCGCCCCGTGCATATTTATCTTACTGCTTGGGCGCCTTGGCCGCCTCCGGTGCGAACAGATCGCCGAAGAAGTCCGCCTTGTACCATTGGGGCGGGGTGTCGCTATCGGTCATAACCCGTGCAATGCGATAATTTGCCTCGGCAAAGCGGGCGCCCGCGTCCCAGTCGATCTTCTGCGTCATGTCGTCACCGGGATGGTGATAGGCGCCGCTCAGAAATTCGCCCCAGGCCTTCTCGCCGCCATTGGCATAGCCGGTCGCCAGGAAGACCGCAGGCACGCCCTGCTTCACGAACATATAATGGTCCGACCGCACGAAGATGGTTTCCTGCGGCATCGGATCGGCGGCCAGTTTGATCCCCATCGGCGCAACCGCCTTGGCGACGATCGGCCCCAGCGTCGAATGGTCGGCGCCGAACGCGATCACGTCGGTGAAGGGATAGAGCAGCAGCGGCATGTCGAGGTCGACATTGCCGACGATCTGCTTGCCCGGCACGGTGGGATGGCGGGCATAATAGTCCGCGCCCAGCAGGCCCTTCTCCTCGCCGGTGGAGGCCAGGAAGACGATCGATCGGCGCGGCTTGTTGGGCGACTGGGCCATCGCGCGCGCCACTTCCAGCATGGTCGCGATACCGGCGCCATTGTCCAGCGCGCCATTGTTGATGCGGTCGGTGTCGGGCTTGTCGCCCGGCTTGGCGGGGCTGATGCCGATATGGTCGAGATGCGCCGACAGGACGACATATTCTTGCCTAAGCTTGGGGTCGCTGCCGGGCAGGATGGCGACGACATTGGGGCTGGTCACCCGCTCGCTGACGCTTTCGACCTGGATCTGGGCAGTCGACTTGAGCGCAAAGCCCTTGGGCTTGCCGCCCGCCTTGTCGGCTTGCTTGCGGATCGCCGCGATGCTGGTCGGCGCGCCGGCGAACACGGCCTGCGCCGCGGCATCGTCCAGGCTGGCGCCGACCCGGATGCCGGGGGCGGCGTCGAACGGCACGCCCTCGGGCGAGACCCAGGTGAAGTCGGGCTCATCGGCGAACTGGACCATGCGGTTCCAGGGGCGGGCCTTCATCGACTGGAGGGTGCCGATCGAGAGCATGCCGATCGCGCCATGCGCCTCGGCAATCTTGCCCTTGGTGGCGGACAGGTGCGCGCCTTCCTCGCTAGGCAATCCCTTGGGATAGCCGCGCAGGGTGACGACGATCTTCCCCTTCACGTCCAGTCCGGCATAGTCGTTGAGGCCGAGCCGCGCATTTTCCAGGCCATAGCCCACGAACACCAGCGGCGCCGACACGTCCAGCTTGGGCTCGGCCGCGTTCATGCCGATGAGGACATCGCCGGCATGGGTGAAGCGCTTGCTGCCGGCCGGGCCGGTGACGGTCAGCGTGCCCGGCGTCTTGGCGCGCTCGGTCTTCTGGAAGCCGATGCGCTGCAGCCAGCTTCCATTGTCGCCGGCGGGCTTGAGGCCGAGGCCATCGAACTGGCTGGCGACATAGCGGGCGGCAATTTCATGGCCTTCGCTGCCGGTGTCTCGGCCCTTCAGCAGATCGTCGGCCAGGAATTCGACATGGGCGCGCACCGCTGCGGCCGAAAAGGTCGGGGTGTCCGATGCCGCTGGGGCAGTGGTCTGGGCAGGCAGGGCGGCGGGCAGCACAAGGGCGGCGGTGGCGGCCAGCAGGGCCAGGCGTTTCATGGGATCGGGGACTTTCCGTCTCTATGGATGATGGCGTGCAGACTTGCCGCTGCGCCCCGTCGCTGTCCAGCCTCCGCTTGTCGATATCATGCGTATTGCGCCGCTATCACGCCCCGCTATGCTGCGCGCCATCGCGGCGGAGTTCGTTCCGGCCGCATCGACTGCCCTCCTGTCCTAGAGGCCTTCATGATCCTTACCCGCATGTCCCGCCGGCTTCCCCTGATGCTCGGCCTGTCCGCGCTTGCGCTCGCGCCGCTTGGTTCCGCCGCGCAGGCCGCGCCGGCCACCGCAGCCGCCGCGCCCGCGCCGCTCTCCAGCCTCGTTTCGGCGGTGGACATCCCCTATCAGGAATTTCGCCTGCCCAACGGTCTGCGGGTCATCGTCCATACCGATCGCAAGGCGCCGATCGTCGCCGTCTCGGTCTGGTACCATGTCGGTTCGCGCTTCGAGCCCGCCGGCAAGACCGGCTTTGCCCATCTGTTCGAACATCTGATGTTCTACGGCTCGGAAAATGCCGACGGTCCCTTCTTCGGCCGTCTGGAAGATATCGGCGCCACCGACTGGAACGGCACGACCTGGTTCGACCGCACCAATTATTTCGAAACGGTGCCGACCGGCGCGCTCGATCGCGCGCTGTTCCTGGAATCCGACCGCATGGGCCATCTGCTCGGCGCCGTGACCCAGACCAAGCTCGATGCCCAGCGCGGCGTCGTCCAGAATGAAAAGCGTATGGGCGAGAACGAGCCCTATGGCCTGGTCGAATATGCCCAGCTCGCCGGCATGCTGCCCGAAGGCCATCCCTATCGCCACTCGACCATCGGCTCGATGGCGGATCTGAACGCGGCCAGCCTGGCCGACGTCCAGAGCTGGTTCAAGACTCACTACGGCCCCAACAATGCCACGCTGGTGCTGGCCGGCGACATCGACGTGCCGACCGCCAGGGCGAAGGTCGAAAAATGGTTCGGCAACATCGCCTCCGGCCCGGCGCCGCAGGATGTTGATGCAACCGTGCCGACGCTCGACAAGGATGTGGAAAAGGTGATGCACGACAATGTCGCTGCCACCCGCCTCTACCGCAACTGGATCGTCCCCGGCGTCAATTCGCCCGACCTGCAGCAGCTCGACCTTGCCCTCTCGGTGTTCGGTGGCCTCGGCTCCTCGCGCCTCGACAATATCCTGGTCCGCGACGAGAAGGTGGCGGTCGCGGTCAAGGCCAGCATCCAGCCGTTCGAGAAGTTGTCGATGGTCGAAATCACCGTCGACGTGAAGCCGGGCCAGGATCCGGTCGCCGTGGGCAAGCGGCTCGATGCGCTGCTCGCCGACTATCTCGCCAAGGGGCCGAGCGCGGACGAGGTGCTGCGCGCCGCGACCCAGCAGCTCTCCGGCACGATCGGTGGTCTCGAAAAGGTCGGCGGCTTCTCCGGCAAGGCGGTGACCCTGGCCGAAGGCGCGGTCTATTCCAATGATCCCGGCAAATATAAGAAAGATCTCGCCATCTATGCCGCCGCGACGCCCGCCAGCGTCTCGGCCGCCGCGCGCAAATGGCTGGGCCGCCCGGTCTTCCGCCTGACCGTGTCGCCGGGCGAACGCTCGGCCGAGGATAATGCGCTCGCCGGCAATGCGCCCTCGGGCAGCGCCACCATGCATCCCGCGCATTTCCGCGATCCCAATGGCCCCGCGCCCAAGGCCGGCACGCCGCCGCCGCCGACCAAGGTGGCCGAACCGCCGATCGAGCCGGTCAAGGATCTGGTCTTCCCGCCGGTCGAGCGCGCGAAGCTGTCCAACGGCGTGTCGGTCGTCTTCTCGCGCCGCGCCACCGTGCCGGTGGTGAAGGTCTCGGTCGCCTTCGATGCGGGCAATGCCGCCGACAACCGGCAGAAGCTCGGCACCGCCGCGCTCACCACCGCCCTGCTCGACGAAGGCACCACCAGCCGCAACTCGGTGCAGATTTCGGAGGAGCAGGAACGTCTGGGCGCCGGCATCAGCGCGGCCAACAGCATGGATGCCACCAATGTCGGCCTCTATGCGCTCAAGCCCAATCTCGACGCCTCGCTCGGCCTGCTCGCCGACATCATCCGCAACCCGGCCTTCGATCCCAAGGAAGTGGAGCGGTTGCGCAGCCAGATGCTGACCCGCATCGCCGCGGAAAAGACCCAGCCCATGGCCATCGCCCAGCGCATGCTGCCGCCGATGCTCTATGGCCAGGCCCATCCCTATGGCATTCCCTTCACCGGCTCGGGCACCGAAAGCGGCGTCAAGGCGGTGACGCGCGCCGATCTGGTCGCCTTCCATGACACATGGATGCGCCCGGACAATGCGACCATCTTCGCCACCGGCGACACGACGCTGGCCGAACTGCTGCCGCTGCTCGAAAAGCGCTTCGGCGACTGGAAGGCGCCGGCCATTGCCAAGGGCGCCAAGCTGTTCCGCATGGACCGCATGATGCGTCCGTCGCGCATCGTCCTCATCGACAAGCCGCAAAGCCCGCAGTCGATGATCCTCGCCGGCCAGCTCACCAACAAGTCGGGCACCGACAATCCGGTCACCCTCATCACCGCGAACGAGGTGTTGGGCGGCAGCACGACCTCGCGCCTGACCATGGACCTGCGGGAGGCGAAGGGCTGGGCCTATGGCGCGGGGACCGGCATGCCCGGCGTCAAGGAAACCATCCCGCTGCTGGTCTATGCCCCGGTCCAGACCGACAAGACCGGCGAATCGATCATCGCCGCGCGCCAGGACATCAAGGATTTCCTGACCAGCAAGGGCACGACCCAGGCGGAGCGCGACCAGACGATCAACGGCCAGATCCTGTCGCTGCCCGGCAGCTTCGAAACCTCGTCCGACCTGCTCTCGGCGATGATGCGCAACAATCTGCTCGGCCGGCCTGACGACTATTACGCCACCCTGCCGGCAACCTATCGCGCCATCACCGCGGCGCAGATGGATCAGGCCGCGCGCGAGGCGATCAACCCCGATCGGCTGATCTGGGTCGTGGTCGGCGATGCGAAATTGGTGAAGCCCCAGCTTGACGCGGTCGGCCTGCCGGTGGAAATGGGCACATTGGCTGATTGACGCTAACGTAAAGGAGAAGTGAGATGGCTGCAGTGGATGGTGCCTATGATTGCGTGGCTAAGACCCCGCTGGGCGAACAGACCGGCGTGTTCACCGTGATCAGCACGGGCGACCGTTTCAACGGCACCTTTGCCGGCATGATGGGCTCGCTCGACGTCAAGGATGGCGTGGTTGCCGGCAACAAGCTGAGCTGGAAGATGGAAATGACCATCCCCATGCCGATGACGCTGGAATGCGAAGCCGAAATCACCGGCGAAAGCCTGACCGGCACGATGCAGCTCGGCGCCTTTGGTGCCGCGCCCTTCACCGGCACGCGTCGCGCATAATCCCGATCGGCTGCGGCCCGGTTCATGCCGGGTCGCAGCCGACATTACCAAAAATTCATGGCCGACCCGTTGCACTATAAAATTAGTTAGCTATCTAAGCGTTCGTGAATCGGACCGAACTTCAGCGCGCCCTGGCGCATAATATGCCGCAGATCGCGCGCTTGTGGCGCCAGCTTGCCGATTCCACCCTGGCCGAATTCGGCGTTTCCAATTCTGCCGGCTGGTGTCTTCTCTATCTCGACCGGCTGGGCGCCGACGTGCGCCAGATCGAACTGGCCGACGTACTGGGCATCACCCAGCCGTCGCTGGTCCGCACCCTCGACCATCTTCAGGCCGCCGCCCTGATCGAGCGCACCCCCAATCCGGAGGATCGCCGGTCCAACTGCCTGTCGCTCACCACCTCCGGCCGCGACCTTGTCGGCCGCATCGAAACGCGGCTCAGCAACATGCGCAACGACCTGCTCGATGGTGTGCCAGAGGCGGATATCGAGACGGCGGTCAATCTGTTAGAACTGCTGCGACGCCGTATCGGGGAGCGCCGGGGCCAGTCATGAAAAAGGCCGCTTTGTCAGCCTGGAGCGAGCGCGTCGGCGTTCCCGCCGCGCTATTCTCGCTCAAATGTTTCCTGGCGGCGATGCTGGCCCTTTATGTGGCGCTCAGCATTGGCCTGGAACGTCCCTATTGGGCCTTCCTCACCTCCTATATCGTCGCCCAGCCGCTCGCCGGCGCGGTGATTTCCAAGGCGATCTTCCGCGCCATCGGCACCATCGTCGGCGCCGCCTTCTCGGTCGCGATCGTCCCGCCCCTGGTCAATTCGCCCGAACTCCTGACCCTCGCCATGGCCGCCTGGCTGGCGCTCTGTGTCTTCGTCTCGCTGCTCGATCGCACGCCGCGTTCCTACATGTTCGTGCTGGCCGGCTACAGCGCCTGCCTGATCGTCTTCCCCGACGTCGACTCGCCCCAGACCATCTTCACCGTCGCCACCCTGCGCGTGCAGGAAATCTGGATCGGCATCGCCTGCGGCAGCATCGTCCATGGCGTCGTCCTGCCCGGTTCGATCACCGGCAACCTCTTCGCCCGCGTCGAAGCCATGCTGCGCGACGCCGAACGCTGGTCGCGCGACGCGATCGCGACCGATCCGGTGCCCGGCCTTGATGCCGAACGCCGCCGCCTGGCGCAGGACGTCACCGAACTGCATCAGATGTCGATCCATCTGCCCTTCGACATCAGCCGCCTCGCGCCGCGCGTCCGCACCGTGCGCGCGATGCAGGACCAGCTCTCGCTGCTGCTGCCGCTCGGCGCTGCGGTGGAGGATCGGCTGGCCATGCTGAAACAGGCCAATGGCGGCATCGTCCCGGCCCAGGTCGAAAAGCTGATCGCCGATGCGCGCGACTGGCTCGATCATCCCGGCACCGACAGTGCGACCCGCGCCGCCGGCGCCCAGGCGCTGATCGACCGCTGCGCTGCGCTGGAACCGACAGCCGACAGCCATATGGACTGGGCCGGCATGATGCGGCTCAGCCTCTATTCCCGCCTCGGCACGCTGATCGCCGTGCATCGCGACTGCCGCGACCTGTTCGACCAGATGCTGACCCACAGCCGCAGCCCGGTGACGCCGCGCGTCGCCGAACTGCTGGAGGGACGCCGCAACCGCGAACTGCATCGCGACTATGCCGGGGCCGCGCGCGGCGCCTTCGCCGCCTTCATGACGGTGACGATCGGCTGTGCCTTGTGGATCGGCAGCGGCTGGCATGATGGCGGCAGCGCGGTGATGCTGGCCGGCGTCTTCCTCGCCCTCTTCTCCGCATCGGACAATCCGCTCGCCCCGCTCAAGGGCTTCATGATCGGCACGATCATCGCCACCTTCCTTGGTGCTCTCTATGGCTATGCCATCATGCCCCGGCTCGACGGCTTCGCCATGCTCGCCCTGGCCTATGCGCCGCCGCTGCTGGTGCTGGGCGCTATGATGGCCTCGCCGCGCTGGATGGGCATTGCGCTGCCGACGTTGCTCGGCCTCGGCAGTCCGGTGCTGCTCTCCAGTGCCTATGTCAGCGCCTTCGCCTCCTATGTGAACGGTTCGGTGGCACAGCTGGTCGGCATCTGGTTCGCGATCATCATGGCCGGCCTGCTGCAATCGGCCGGGGTGGAGCGCGCCGTGCGCCGCACCGTGCGTGCCGGCTGGGCGGATATCGCGACCCGCGCCAACCTCATGACCCAGCCCGACGTGCGCGGCTGGATCAACCGCATGCTCGATCGTATCGCGCTGCTCGCCCCGCGCCTCGCCGCCATCCGCACCGACAGCGGCAAGCCGCTCTATGACGCGCTGCGCGACCTACGCACCGGTGTCGCCATCGGCGAATTGCGTCAGCTCCGCGTCGATCTTCCCTTTGACGAAGGCGCCCCGCTCGGCCGGGTGCTGGGCGGCGTGGCCGACCATTATCGCCGGCTCGACCCCGATGCGCCGGCCGCGGCCGACCCAGCCCTGCTCAATGACATCGACAGCGCCATTGGCGACCTTGCCGCCAATCCCGCCCCCTCGGTCCGCCGCGATGCGATCCTGGCGCTGGTCAGCCTGCGCCGTAATCTCTTCGCCGACAGCGCCGGCTATCGCATGTCTCCTATGACCGGAGTTCCCGCATGACCGGCGAATTGTCCATCGACGGGGTCTTCTTCCCCACGCTGCTGGCGCTGGCGCTGGCCGCGCTGATCCTCACCTATGGCCTCACCCGCCTGATCGCGGCGTTCGGCCTCTACCGCTTTCTTGCCTATCGGGCCCTCGTCGACCTCAGCCTGTTCGTGCTGACGCTCGGGGGCCTGTCCATTCTCGTTCCGATGCTGGGAATCCGCCTATGAACCGCCTGACCGGGACGCTGATCCGCAGCGCCGCCACCATCATCATCGTCATCCTCGCCGTCATCGTCGCGGTGTGGATGTGGAACCATTATGAGCGCAGCCCCTGGACCCGCGACGGCCGCGTGCGCGCCGACGTGGTGCGCGTGACCCCCGATATCGGTGGCCTCGTCACCTCGGTCGCGGTGCGCGACAATCAGCAGGTGAAGGCGGGCGACCTGCTCTTCGTCATCGACACGCCGCGCTATGCGCTGGCGCTGGAACAGGCGGAGGCGCAGATCGCCAGCGCCCAGGCCACGCTCGGCCAGGCCCGGCGAGAGGCGACCCGCGATCTGGCGCTGGGCGATCTCGTCGCCAAGGAAAGCCATGAACAGAATGTCGCCCGCGTCGCCACGGCGCAGGCCGCGCTGGCCGAGGCGCGCAGCGCGCGCGATGCCGCCGCCTTGAACCTCAAGCGCACCCAGGTCCGTGCCTCGGTCAACGGCGTCGTCACCAATCTCGATCTGCATCCCGGCGACTATCTGGGCGCCGGCACCCAGGCGATGGCACTGATCGACAGCGACAGCCTGCGGGTCGAGGGCTATTTCGAGGAAACCAAGCTGCCTCTGGTCTGCATCGGCGCGCCCGTCACCGTCCGCCTGATGGGCGAGAAGCAGGATCTGCACGGCAAGGTCGAAAGCATCGCCTATGGCATCAATGACTCGACCCGCAGTGACTCCGGCAACCTCCTGCCCACGGTGGAGCCGACCTTCTCCTGGGTCCGCCTCGCCCAGCGCATCCCGGTCCGGGTGAAGCTCACCAATGTCCCGGCCAATATCACGCTGATCTCCGGCCGCACCGCCACGGTCACGGTCGAACCGGCGAAGAAGGATGCCAAGCCGGGAAGCTGCCGCCATGCGTAAGGGCTTTGCTGCATCCTTGATGGCACTGGCGCTCAGCGCCTGCGCCACCGCCGGGCCGGACTATCATCCGCCCGAACATTCGGCCGCGACCGCGCCGGGCGCGCAGGGTAATTTCCAGTCGGCGCAGGGTGCGGGCTTCAGCAATGCCGACCTGCCCGACCATTGGTGGAAACTCTATAATGATCCCCGGCTCGACGCGCTGATTGCCGAGGCGCTGACCGCCAATACCGACCTGCGCGTCGCCGACGCCAATCTCACCGCGGCGCAGGCCGTGCTGCGCGAGACCGAGGCGGGGCGCCAGATCAGCACCACGATCAGCGGCGGCGAAACGCTGGCGCGTCCCTCGGGCGTGACCCAGCATCTGCCCGGCTCGGTCAGCTATGATTTCGGCCTCAGCGCCTCCTATCCGCTCGACCTCAACGGCCGCATCCGCCGCGCGATCGAATCGAGCGGTGCCAATGTCGAGGCGGTGACCGCCGCGCGCGACTATGTCCGCGTCAGCGTCGCCGCCGCCACGGCCAAGGCCTATGCCCAGGTCTGCGCCGCCAATTATGCGCTCGGCGTCAATCGCCGGGTCGTCTCGCTCCAGCGCGATACGCTCAATGCCACTCAGCGCCTGTTCAAGGGCGGTCGCGGCACCGCCTTCGACGTCAGCCGCGCCCAGGCGGCCGTGGACCAGAGCGAGGCGACACTGCCGGTCTATGAAGCACAGCGCCAGAGCGGCCTCTATCTGCTCGCCACCCTGCTCGGCCGTCCGCCGGCCGATTATCCCAGGGACGTGGAAAGCTGCGCCACTCTGCCGTCGCTTGGCGCGCCGCTGCCGGTGGGCGATGGCACCGCGCTGATCCGTCGCCGCCCCGACATCCGCCAGGCCGAACGCATGATCGCCTCCGACACCGCGACTTTGGGCGTCGCCATGGCCGATCTCTATCCGCAGGTCAGCATCGGCGGCTCGGTCGGCCTGTCCGGCCCGCTCAAGGATTTCGGCTCCGGCTCCGCCTTCGGCTTCAGCCTCGGCCCGCTCATCAGCTGGACCTTCCCCAATCGCCCGGTGGTCCGCGCTCGGATTGCCCAGGCCGATGCCCAGGTGCAGGCCGATCTCGCCAGCTTCGACGGCAGCGTGCTGGAAGCGCTGCGCCAGACCGAAACCGCGCTCGAAACCTATCGCCGCGATGCGGAAAAGGCCGCCGCGCTCGATCGGGCCCGCGACAGCGCCAATGTCTCGGCGGGGCAGGCGAACAAGCTGTTCCGCTTCGGCCGCAGCGATTTCCTCGACCTGCTCGATACCCAGCGCAGCCTCGCCAGCGCCGAATCCTCGGCCGCGGCCGCCCGCGTCCAGCTGGTGCAGGACCAGATCGCCATCTTCCTGGCGCTGGGCGGCGGCTGGACCTCAGACGATGTCGGCAACCAGAGCGCGGGGAACGCGCAGCAATGATCCGTGGCGCGCGCCGGCCGGCATGGTCAGGCGCGCGCTGACGTCGGTCCACGTCACCATGTCGCGCGTCATCGCCGCGCCCCAGCGCCCCTCCTTGTAGACGTCATAATAGCAGAGCAGCGCATCGCCGACCTGTGCGCTCATCGGCCCTTCGACCCAGCCGGGCGAGAAGGGCGGCGACAGGGGGCCGAACGGCCCGGTCGGGCTGTCCGCCTTCGCCACCTGCAGCCATTTGTGCGGCGGCTGCACCGTCTCGTCCTTGACGATCAGATAGAGGCCGCCGCCCGGCGCCTGCGCGAACGTTCCGTCGATCACGCTGAACCCCGGATCATAAAGCGGCGCGGGCGCGCTGAACGTCTCGAAATCGCTTGTGCTGACCGACCAGAGACGGTGGTTGTAGCCCGATTCCGATGTCCCCGCCGTCTCGGTGAAACGGCCCTCCACCGTGCTCGACCAGAACAGGATGTGGCGCCCGGTCGCCGGATCGCGCACCGCCTCGGGCGCCCAGCAATTGCGGGTGCCCGGCACGTCCTGCATCACCGGAATGGCGCGCTGCTCCGACCAGTGGACCAGATCGCGGCTGGTCGCATGGCCGATCGTCACTCCTTCCCAGGCGGTGGTCCACAGCAGATGATAGACGCCCTTGTCCGCGAACAGATAGGGGTCGCGCATCAGCTTCTTCTCGCCCACCTGCGGCACCAGCAGGCTGCGCCCGTCCGCCAGCGTGCGAAAAGCAAAGCCATCCTCGCTCACCGCCAGTTTGAGGCCGTCGGCCTCGCCCTTGCCGGTGGTGAAATAGGCGAAGACCAGCAGGTCATCGGCGCGCGCTGCCGACCGGGTGGCACACCCTGCCAGCGCCAATGCGCCCAGCCCCAATGTGAAGTCGCGCCGTCTCATCAGCGATAATCCTTGGCCATTTGCGGGTAGAGGTCGAGTAGCTCATTGGCGACATAGTCGCCGCCATGGCCCATTGGCCCGGTGGGTTCGGGTTTCGGCACGGCCGGCTGCTGCGATGCCAGCCCGCCCGGCGCCTCGGCCCCATTCAGCCCCTGGCTGATCAGGTCGGGCTTGGCGCCTTCGCCGGCATTATGCCCATCCTGGTCGAAAATCGCCTCCTGGTGCCGGATCGGCTCCCAGATGAACGTGCCCCAACCATGCTTGCCGGGCAGGGCATGGACCAGATCGTTGATATAGCGCTTGCGGCTCGAATATTCGGCGACCAGCAGCCCCTTGTCGGGATAGCGCTTTACGAACTCGCTGAAGGTCGTGGCCCAGTCGCCCTGCGCCCGCTGCTGGTAGCAGGAAAAGCCGATCACATCGAAATCCACCTGCCGCGCGATCAGCGCATCGGTCCATTCGCGCACGATCGGCCAGTGCCGGCCCAGATGATTATGCACCTGGATCGCGACGTCCGGCTCGGCCCGGCGCGCACCGGCGATCCCGGCGCGCAGCAATGCGGCAAAGCCGTCGAATCCGCCAACCTCGCCGACTTTGGCATGATTGGCGTCGGTCACCGGATTGCCGGTCGACGTCGACAGCTTCACCCGGCCATAAGGCCACAACATGCCAAAGGTCGTTTCATTGCCAATCACCGCCATGTCGACCGGCGCGCCGCCCGCGCGCATCGCCACCAGCGTGTCGTGCGTATGTGCCTCGACCGCCTTGGCCAGCGCCGGCAGGTCATAACCGGCCCAGGCCGCCGGCACCGCCTGATGCTCCGGATCGGCCCATGTATCGCTATAATGGAAACTCAGCACCAGCCCCATGCCGGCGTCGCGCACCCGCTTGCCCAGCTTCACCGTCTGGGCCAGGCCAGCCCAGGCCTTGTCCGGCTCCCGCTTCGAATAGCCCTTGGCCGGATCGACGAAGATGCGCAGCCGGATCGCGTTGAACCCGGCATCGCGCAGGATCAGGATCGGGTCTTTCTGCACGTCGCCCACGAAATAGCGCGCCCCCGCCGCCTCATCCTCGGGCACCCAGCTTATGTCAGCGCCGATCAGATAGGGGCCGGGCCGCGCGCCATTCTTGCTTACCTTGGCAAGCGCCGGCCGGGCCAGCAGGGGCAGGGTGGCAAGGCCGAATGTGCCGCGGCGCGTGAAACGGGTCATGCCTTCACCTCCATGCGATATTCCGGAACGATGCGCAGTGTCTCCAGCGTGGCGACCTGCGCGCCCGCCGGCAGCTTGGCCCGCGCGGCATCATCCAGATAGATGGTCGCGTCGGCGCGCAGCGGCATCACCGTCAGCGTCCAGGGTCGCCCCAGCCGCGCGGCAAAGCGCTTGAGCCCGATCCGCCAGACCCGCCCGTCCCAATAGGCATCGTCCAGCATGTCGGGGCCATCGAACAGCCGACCGATATCGCCGCGCCAGTCGATCTCCAGGAAAGCGTCGCCGCCTTCGGGCAACGCATCCTTGGGGATGGTGAAGCTAAAGGCCGCCGCCGCCTTGTGCGCCTCGGGCAGGGGCTGCATCGCCGCCTTGGCCGGCCCGCCAATCTCGATCGGCGGCGCCGTGCCGGCCTCGCGCGTCTGGGTGAAGGGCAGGGGCGCGATGGCTGTCGCTTTCGCCGTCATCATCGCCGCCTTGCCGGGCAATATCTGCCAGGCGAAACGCGCCTCGCCGCGCTGGCGCAGTTCCAGCCCGTCCGGCCCGAACAGCGCATCCGCCGCGCTCAGCACCACGCGCCGCTCGCCACCGATCTCGCCGACCCAGATGCGCTTTGCCGCCTCCCGGTCGATCAGCAGCAGCCGCACCGATCGCCCGTCCGCGCCCGTCACCCGCACCGGCCGCGTCGCGGATGGCGGCACCTGGACGATCACCCGCTCGCCCTCGCTGCGCGCTGGCGCATCGACCTTGGTGCCCGCCGGGAAAGCCAGCTCCACCGGGCCGGGCAGGCAGGCCGCCATCACATGGATCGGCCCGTCCCTGTCGGCGATGCGCGTCACCGGCTGGGCCGTCGCCCAGTCGAGCCGCACCCCGTCCAGATCCATGCCGATCGGCCAGAAGAAATTGTCGCCTGGCGCGATCGTCACCGGCCGGCTCGGCAGGCGGACCGGGCCGCCGGCCAAAGTCACATTGAACTGCGTGCCGGGATGCGCCGCCGTGCCATATTGGCGGACATGATTGTTGACGAACAGGAAGCCGGTGTCGCCCTTCGCCCGCACCGCCCAGCGCAGCGTCTTCAGGTCATCCTTGTCGGCCGGCAGCATGGCCGGCGCATGCACCGTCATCGGCGCCAGCGTCTCGCCATAGGCGGCCAGGAAATAATGGAGCGGGCGCAGCGCCGCGCTCACCGGATTGACCTCGCCATATTGGCCGATCGGCGCCTGGAAATCATAGGCGATCGCCGGGCAGTCATTATAACCGCCCGACCGCTGCGTCTCCTCCAGCATGCGCCCGTTCGCCATCGGGTTGGCGCCGCCATGGAACATATAATAGCCCAGCAGATTGACGCCCGACCCGACCTGCGTCGTCACTGCCGCCGCCACGTCGGCCGGCTGCAGCAACGGCCGCCGCCGATACATGACCGGCACGCCGCCGCCATATTCCGCGCCCAGGAAGGGCGTATCTTCCATGTCGCTGTCGGCATCGCCGCGCCGCCCGCCGCGCGTCTGCGCGCCCAGGTCGCCGCTCACCCGGCTGTCGAACCGGAACAGGTAATTTTCCTTGGGCGGCAGTTTCACCGTCTTCGCCGACCAGGGTTCGTCGGGATAGCCGCCATGCACCGGCACCACCTCGCCCTTGGGATAGACGGTCTGGTCCCATCCGGTCACGGTATAGAGCGGCACGTCGAAGCCGATCCGCACTGCCAGCGCCTTCAGCGCTGCGATATGCTCCCGGCCCTGTCCGGGACCAGCCAGATTATATTCATTCTCGACCTGCATGCCGATAATCGGCCCGCCATCCTTCCACATCAGTCCGTTCAGCTGATCGTGCAGCCCGCGCCAGAAGCGCTCGACCTGCGCCATATAGGCGGGGTCGTTGCTGCGCGTGCGGGTGCTGCCGGCGATCCAGTCGGGGATGCCGCCGAAGCGCGCCTCGGCATGGCCCCAGGGGCCGGGCCGCAGGAAGAAGAGCAGGCCATGTTTCTGGCAGAGCCGCACGAAGCGCCCGATATCCCGATCGCCGGTCCAGTCGAGTGTGCCGGGCGCCAGTTCGACATGGTTCCACAGCACATAGGATGCGACGATGCCGACGCCGGCCGCCTTCATCTTCAGCAATTCCTCTTCCCAATATTCGCTCGGGAAGCGGGTGAAGTGAAATTCGCCCATCACCGGCAGCCAGGGCCGGTCGTCGCGGGTCAGATAGAGATTGGTGATGCCGATCCGCCCCTGCGGCCCGGCGCCGGTCCCCATATGGAGATGCCCGGATTTGAGCGGCAGGCCCGGCTTGCGCGCATCCAGACTATTGGCCGTCTGGGCCAGGGCGTCAGCGGGAAGGGCGAGGCCCAGGCCGGCAAGGCCGGTGGCAGTCAGCGCCGTGCGCCGGTCGATATCGGACATCCGTCCTCCTGTGATGAAACGGGAGGCTGAGCCCTCCTCTTGGATCGGGGTTGTCCTGCGCCCGCCTGCTGGCAGGCGCAGGACGGGATATCAGCGAGCCAGCCAGCCGCCATCGACGGCGAGGACATGGCCATGGATATAGTTTGCCGCCGGCGAAGCGAGGAACACGGCGGCGCCGCCAATGTCGCTGGGGTCGCCCCAGCGGCCGGCCGGGATGCGTTCCTGGATCTGGCGGTTGCGGGTCTCGTCGGCCTGCAGCGCGGCGGTGTTGTTGGTCGCGATATAGCCCGGCGCGATCGCGTTGACGTTGACGCCCCTGGCCGCCCACTCGTTCGCCAGCAGCTTGGTGAGGCCGGCAACGCCGCTCTTGGACGCGGTGTAGCTCGGCACGCGGATGCCGCCCTGGAAGGACAGCAAGGAGGCGATGTTGACGATCTTGCCGCTGCCCTGTGCCAGCATGTGCCGCCCGGCCGCCTGCGCCAGGAAGAAGGTGGACTTCAAATTGGTGTCGATCACCGCGTCCCAGTCTTCCTCGGTGAAGTCGACGCTGTCGGCGCGGCGGATGATGCCGGCATTGTTGATCAGGATGTCGAGCCCGCCCAGCTTCTCGATCGTCTCGTCGACGACGCGCTGCACCGGCTCGATGCTGGAAAGATCGGCCGAAACGATCTCCGCCTTGCGGCCGAGTGCCCGGACCTTCTCGACGGTCTCTTCCGCCGGGGTGCGGCCGACCGCCGCAATATCGGCGCCGGCCGCCGCGAGCGACAGCGCGATCGCCTGGCCGATGCCGGTATTGGCGCCGGTGACGATGGCGACCTTGCCGCCAAGATCGAAGATAGTGCTCATATAAGCTCCAAATCCCCCTCCCGCTTGCGGGAGGGGTTAGGGGAGGGTTTTGGAGATTGGCGTCGTAGACATGCCCTCCCCCGTCCCCTCCCTGAAGGGAGGGGGGCTCAGGCCAGCTGGCAGATGTCCAGCACGTTCATGTCGGTATAGTCCTGATTCTCGCCGGCCATCGCCCAGATGAAGGCATAGGCCTTGGTGCCCGAACCCATATGGACCGACCAGGGCGGCGAGATCACGGCTTCCTCGTTTGCCATGACGATGTGACGCATCGCATCGCCCTCGCCCATATAGTGGAAGACGCGGTCGGCATCGCCATCCAGCTCGAAATAGAAGTAGATTTCGCTGCGGCGCTCATGGATGTGCGGGGGCATGGTGTTCCACACCGAACCGGGCTTGAGCACGGTCAGGCCCATGACCAGCTGCGCGCTGTCGCAGATGCCGGGGATGACGAGCTGGAAGATGGTGCGCTCGTTGGATTCCTCCAGGCTGCCACGCTCCAGCGCATTGGCGTCGGCGATGCCGAGCTTGCGCGTGGTGAACGCCTTGTGGGCCGGGCAGGAGGCGAGATAGAAACGCGCGCCGGCGCCGGCGAACTCCACATCCTTGGCGCCCATCGTCACATAGAGGCAATCCTTGTTGCCGAGCGTGAAGACTTCGCCGTCGACGGTCACGGTGCCTTCCACGCCCGAGACATTGACGATCGCCAGCTCGCGCCGCTCCAGGAAGGGATGGCCCGCCGCCGAAGCCGGCTCGGTCTGCGCCGGCAGCTTCACCGGTGCGTCAGCCACCGCCACGCCGCCGATCACGAAACGCTCGGCATGGGTATAGTTCAGCACGCATTCGCCGTCACGGAACAGCCCGCCGATCAGATAGCGATCCCGCAGCTCCTCGTTCGACACGCACTCCATCATGTCGGGGTGGGTCGCATAGTAGGTCTTGTCGAACATCGGGAATCTCCATCTAAACTTTGGCCAAGCTTATAACGGCGCAGGCGGCGAATGTAAGCCTGTTTTCCCGGAATGTGGACTATTGTTCCGACATATGAGGGAAATCGCCGCGCAGCAGGATGACATGCAGGAAGCGGGGACCATGGGCGCCGCGCACATAGGTGCCCTCGATATCGGTCGTCCCTGACACGCCGGTGATCCAGTAATGGGCGCGCGGTTGCGGCCCGGCCAGCGGCGCTTCCTCCAGCCAGGGGGCGATGTCGGCCACGCGCAGCAGCACCAAATGATGCAGCGTCAGGAAATTGGGCAGCATCGGCGCCTGCGGGCTGGTCTCGAACACCAGCGACCCGGTCTCGGCAATGCCCTTGCGCGCAATCGCCAGCGTCGCTGCCTCATCGGGTGCGGCATCCTGATGCAGGGCAAAGCCGCTCCAGTCGCAGCCCGACAGGCGCGGGTCGGGCGGCAGACACAGCGCGCGCGCCTCGCCCTGCGCATCCAGATAGCGCGCGACGGCGGCGGGCAGCTCGGATATTGTTTCGATAACGTCATGACTGGCGCTGACGCTGGGCAGGGCCAGCCGCGCCACAAACTCCGCCTCGACATGGGCGACATCGACCGCCGGTCGCTCCGGCGTGCCGATCAGCGCCGCAGCCTCCGCCGCTATGTCAACTTCGCTGTCATCTTTCAGCCGACCAAGGATGGCCTCGCGCGCATTCATCGGCCGTTTTCCTTGCGATATTGGTCCATGAAGGTCTGCGCCGCAGGCTTGGGCATATCGCGATAGCGGGTCCAGCCGCCCGCCAGCGGCAGTGAACGGATCCAGCCCTTGCTGCTCAGCAGCCGCATCGCCCGCACCGCCAGGCCGGTGCCGATCCGATAGAGGCGTGGCCGGGTTGCAACCCAGGCCCATAGCCCCAGCCCCGCGCGCAGCGATTGCGGCTCCAGCCCTTCGCGCCAGCTCTTCTCGCGCCAGCCGCGCAGCAGCGTCGGCAGCGGGATGCGCACCGGGCATACTTCCTGGCACTTGCCGTTCATGGTGCAGGCATTGGGCAGATCGCGGCTCTGCTTCAGCCCGTCCAGCACCGGGGTCAGCACCGCGCCCATCGGCCCCGGATAGGTGCCGCCATAGGCATGGCCGCCAATCTGCCGGAACACCACGCAATGGTTCATGCAGGCGCCACAGCGGATGCAGCGCAGCATCTCGGCCAGCCCTTCCTCGCGCATCCGGGTGCGGCCATTGTCGACCAGCACGATATGCATTTCCTCCGGTCCGTCCCGGTCGCCGGGGCGCCTGGGGCCGGTGTAGAAGGTCGTATATTGGGTCAGCGCCGCGCCGGTCGCCGACCGCGCCAGCATCCGCAGCATATGCACGGCATGGGGCATGCTCGGCACGATCTTCTCGATCCCGGCGGTCACGATATGGACGCGCGGCGGGACCAGGGACAGTTCGGCATTGCCCTCATTGGTGACGGTGCAGATTGCGCCCGTGTCGGCGATCAGGAAATTGGCGCCGGAAATGCCAACATCCGCGCCCAGCATCTGCGTGCGCAGCTCGCGCCGCGCGCTTTCCGCCATCGCGGCGATCGTCTCTTCCTCATGCGGCGTGCGATGCTTGGCCTTGAACAGGGCGGACACCTGCTCGCGGGTCTTGTGCATCGCCGGCCAGATGATGTGCGAAGGCCGCTCGTCGGCCAGCTGGATGATATGTTCGGCAAGGTCGGTCTCGACCCGGCCAATCCCGGCCTCGGCCAGCGCATGGGGCAGGCCGATCTCCTCGCCCAGCATCGACTTGGAGCGGGCGACGCTCTTGGCCTTCGCCGCCTTGCACAGGGCGATGACGATGTCGCAGGCCTCGTCGGCGGTGCGCGCCCAATGGACCTTCGCCCCGGCGGCGATGGCGTTCGCCTCGAACTGCTCCAGATAATGGCCCAGATGGGCGACCACATGGTCCTTGATCGCCGCTGCGCGGGTGCGCGCTGCCTGGAAATCGGGAAAGGCGTCGACCGCGACCGCGCGCTTGGCCTCGGCCGTGCCCGCCGTCCGCTCGACCGCGACCTTCAGGATGCGGTCGGCCAGCGCCGCGTCGGCCCGCGCCTTGAAACTGGTCGCTTCGGCCGGTGCGCCGCTCATGCCTCTTCCCCGATCGCCGGGCCGTCGCCCATGCCGGCAATCAGCTCGATCGCATGGAAGGCGCGCACCTTGCTGCCCTGCCTATTGAGCTTGCCCGCCATGTTCATCAAGCAACCCAGGTCGCCGGCCAGCAGCAGGTCGGCACCGGTCGCCTCGATCGCGTCCGCCTTCTCGCCGACGATCGCGTTGGAGATGGCGGGATATTTGACGCAGAAGGTGCCGCCAAAGCCGCAACAGGTTTCCTCGCCCGCCAGCGGCGTCAGCTCCAGCCCTGCGATGGGTTTCAGCAACCGGCGCGGCTGCGCCTTGACGCCCAGCTCGCGCAGCCCCGAGCAACTGTCATGATAGGTCGCCTTGGCATCCACCTGCACGCCCTCGGGCTTCCACCCGCATTGCTCGTCCAGATAGGCCATGATCTCCCATGTCCTGGCCGCGACCGCCTGCGCGCGCGGCAGCCACTCTGGATCATGCTCGAACAGCTCGGGATAATGGCAACGGATCGTGCCGCCGCACGACCCCGACGGCACCACCACCGCCTCATAGGGTTCCAGCGCGACGATGGTCTGCTTGGCCAGCGCGATCGCATGATCGGTATCGCCGCTGTTGAGCGCCGGCTGGCCGCAACAGGTCTGGCCTTCGGGCACGACCACGTCGCAGCCCGCCGCCTCCAGCGCGCGGATCGCGGCAAAGCCGATGCGCGGACGCATCATGTCGACCAGGCAGGTGACGAACAGGGCAACCTTGCGCTGGGTCACACGCCATGCCTTTTGGCAAAGGCCAGGAACAGGTCGGGCCAGGGTGCGGCCGACTGGGCCTGCGCCGTAATGCCGAAGCCATGGCCGCCATTTTCGAACAAATGGCATTCGGTCGGAATCTTCTGCGCCCGCAGCGCCGCCAGCATGGCGATGCTGTTGTCGACCGGCACTGCCGGATCGTCGATCGCATGGGCCAGGAACACCGGCGGCGTCTGCGCGCTCACATCCTGGTCCAGCGAATAGGCGCGCATCCGCTCGGGCGACGGATTCTCGCCCAGCAATTGCGTGCGCGATCCCTTGTGGACGAAAGGCCCCTCCATCTGGATCACCGGATACATATAGGCGGCGACGGCGGCCTTGATCGGCTCGCGATCGGCGGCATCGACCGGCTTGTAGCTTTCCACCGGCGCCCGGCTGGTCAGCCAGGCGGCCAGATGCCCGCCGGCCGAAAAGCCTATCACGCCGACCCGGTTGGCGTCGAACTTCTCCTTGGCGGCCAGGCTGCGCACCAGCCGCAGCGCGCGCTGCGCATCCTGCAGCGGCGCCTCCGCTCCTGCCGCCCAGCCATCGGCCGGCAGGCGATAGAGCAGCACGAAGCAGACATAGCCCGCCTCGGCAAAGCGGCGCGCGATCGAATAGCCCTCATGGCCGATCGCCACCCGGCTGTAACCGCCGCCGGGGATCAGCATGATCGCGGCGCCATTGGGCTTTGCCGGCCGCAACAGGGTCAGGGTCGGGGTGACGATATGGGCGAACACGCCATCGTCCGGCCCGCTGTCGGGCCGGCGCAGCGTTTCCACTTCCTTCACCGTCACATGCTCGCTGCCCGGCGCCTTGCCCGGCCAGATCGGAAAGCGGACGAACCCCTGGGGCAGCGGAAAGCTCTGCGCCAGTGCCTCGCCCATCGGCGCAAGCGCGGCGGCAACGGCGGCGCCGGTCAACAGGCCGCGGCGGTCAAGCATGGTCATTGGCATTCGGTCCTTCCCAGCGGCGTGGTCCGGCTGAGCGCCGGCCGGCTCGCCAGCACCTTGGCCGAAATCGGCAGGTTCAGCGCCTTGAGGCCGCCGGCGACCAGATCGGCGACATTGCGCGCGCCCAGTTCGCTGAAATGGGTATCGTCGTCGATCCCCTTGGGGAAGCCGGGCATCTTGTCCTCCGCCTTGTAATGGAGGAAATAGGTCTTCGCCTTGTCCGGTCCGGCCCGGTCGACCCAGGCGCGCGATAGCGCCTCCAGATCGATGATCGGCACATGCGCGCTCGCGGCCAGTTCGCGCATCACCGCGGAATATTCGGCGAAGTCGGCCTTCGCCTTGCCGTCGGCGCCAAAGCTGCGCCGCGTCACCGGCGTCACCAGAACCGGCGTGCCGCCCGCGCCGCGCACGTCCCAGATGAAGCGCAGCAGATTGTTGCGATAGTCGGTCTGCGCCGGCGCCCAGCGCTGCGGCTTGGCGCGATAGGCGTCATTATGGCCGAACTGGATCAGCACCGTGTCGCCGGGCATCAGTTCGCTCATCAATTTCGTCCAGCGCCCTTCCTCGATGAAGGTGCGGGTCGACCGCCCGCCCATCGCATGGTTGGACACCCGCACCTCGGGCGACAGGCCGCAGCCCAGCATCATGCCCCAGCCGGTCTGGGGATAATTGCCCTTCTTGTAATTGGCCGCGGTCGAATCGCTGGCGATCAGGATCGTGTCGCCCGGCTGCGTCGCCAGCGCCGGCAGGGGCGTGGCCAGCAGGGCGAGGGCGGCGGCGGCTTTGGTGACGATCCTCATCGGCATGTCCTGTTTCCTGAATACCGTCATCCCCGCTTTCGCGGGAATGACGGCGCTCAATATCTTATTGCAGGTTCACATACATGCCGCCGTCGACCAGCAGCGCCGCGCCGGTGACATAGGCGGCCATGTCCGACGCCAGGAAGACGATCGGCCCGGCCAGGTCTTCGGGCGCGCCGAGGCGGCCGAGCGGCGTGCGCTTTTCCATATATTCGCGCTTCTCGACATCGGCCAGGTCATCCTTGTTGATCTCGGTCAGGATGGTGCCGGGCAGCACGCTGTTGCAGCGGATGCCATATTTGCCGAGCGCAATCGCCGTGGACTGCATCAGCGAATGCACGCCGGCCTTGGTCGGGGTGTAGTGCGTCTGAAATTCGCCGCCGACCAGCGCCGAGATGGAGGAGACGGCGACGATCGATCCGCCATGGCCCTGCTTCACCATCTGCTGGGCGGCCGCCTGCACCATGAAATAGGCGCCATGCAGATTGACCTTGAAGGTGCGCTCCACCACGTCGACCGGCATGTCGAGGAAGCCGTGGAACGGGCAGATGCCGGCATTGCTGACCATCACGTCGACCTTGCCGAACGCCTCGACCGCCTTGGCGACGAAGTCCTGCGCGGTCTGCGGATCGGCGACATCGCCCTTCACCGCGATCGCGCGCTGGCCCAGCGCCTCGATCTCGGCGACGCAGCTCGCGGCCGGGCCGTCGCTATGGGCATAGTTGATGACGACGTCGGCGCCATGCTGGGCGGCGCCGATGGCGGCCGCCCGGCCGATGCCGGTCGATGCGCCGGTGACGAGGACGGTCTTGCCTTCAAGCAGCTTCATGCGAGCATTTCCTTGGATTAGCGCCGCACAGGGCGGCGGGGGGATTTGACGCCGGGGGTCCAGCCCAGATCGGCGCTGACCTTCTGCGCGGCGGCGCGGACCTCGTCGCTCAGCGATGCCATGCGCTCATCGTCCATATATTGGGCGGCGCTCGACAGGCTGATGGCGGCGACGATCGCGCCCGACGCATCGCGGATCGGCGCGGCGACGCAGCGTATCTGGTCCTCATTCTCTTCCAGGTCGAACGCGCGCCCGGCCGCGACATAGCCGCGCATCCGTTCCAGCCATGTCGCCGGATCGGCATCATGGGTGCCGTTCTCCCGCTCGCTTTCCAGCAGCCGGGTCCAACCCGCCTCCGGGTCGTCCAGCATCAGCGCCTTGCCAAGGCCCGTCGATGTCAGCGGATGGCGATCGCCGATGCGGCTTGAAATCTCGACCCGGCGGCGGCCGGGGATCTTGTCCAGATAGAGCGCCTGGTCGCCGTCCAGCCGGCCCAGATGCACCACATCCTCGCTCGCGGCGGCCAGCGCTTCCAGATGGGGGCGGGCAATCTGCACCACGTCGGCCTGGCTCTGCGCCAGGAAGCCGAGCTGCAGCAGCTTGGGGCCAAGCTGATAGCCCTCGCGCGGCAGGAAGGTCAGGAAGCCGCGCTCGACCAGCGCATTGGCCAGGCGATGGGTGGTGGAGCGCGTCAGGCCCATGCGCTCGGACAGGTCGGCGAGCTTCACCGGCCCGTCGATCACCTGGTCGAGCAGGTCCAGCCCGCGCTGAAGGGTCTGCGACCCCTGCGTCTTCGACTTTTCCTCTCGCGGACCCGATTCCGGGTTTGACGTATTTTGTCTCATCTACTAACACTCTATCCCACAAAATGAGAAAAACAAGGGTGTAGGAGAGGCCGGACGCGATTCTTCCCCTCAATTGCCCCACGTTGTGCGCATTTTGTCCATATGGTGGAAGTGTTATTGCCCATCCCCTTGCGATGGGTCTGGCCCAAGGGAGTTTCAGCGTGCCCATCGTGACGTTGCCGAAGATCAAGCATGTCCGCGCCTTCACCGTGCGCGGCGGCGGTGCCGATTATCATGACCAGGGCGAAGGCCACTGGATCGACGATCACATCGCGACGCCGATGTCGAAATATCCCGAATATCGCCAGTCGCGGCAGAGCTTCGGCATCAATGTGCTCGGCACCTTGGTGGTGGAGATCGAAGCGGAAGACGGCACCGTCGGTTTCGCCGTGACGACCGGTGGCGAGCCTGCCGCCTATATCGTCGAAAAGCATCTCGCCCGCTTCCTCGAAGGCCGGTCGCCGACCGATTATGAGAAGATCTGGGACCAGATGTATTTCTCGACCCAATATTATGGCCGCAAGGGCCTGGTCATCAACGCCATCTCCGGCGTCGACCTCGCGCTCTGGGATCTGCTCGGCAAGCTGCGCCAGGAACCGGTCTATCATCTGCTCGGCGGCGCGGTCCGCGACGAACTGCAATTCTACGCCACCGGCGCGCGCCCGGACAAGGCGAAGGAATTCGGCTTCATCGGCGGCAAGATGGCGCTGCACCACGGCCCGGCCGAGGGTGTCGAGGGCCTCAAGAAGAATATCGCCGAACTGGCCGACATGCGCTCGAAGGTCGGCGACGATTTCTGGCTGATGTGGGACTGCTGGATGGCGCTCGACGTCGACTATGCCACCCGCCTCGCCATCGCCGCGCATGAGCTGGGCCTCAAGTGGATCGAGGAAGCGATCAGCCCGGACGATTATTGGGGTTACCAGCAGCTCAAGCGCAACGTGCCCAAGGGCATGCTGGTCACCACCGGCGAGCATGAAGCGACCCGCTGGGGCTTCCGCATGCTGATGGAAATGGATTGCTGCGACATCATCCAGCCCGATGTCGGCTGGTGCGGCGGCGTGACCGAACTGCTCAAGATCAGCGCGCTCGCCGACGCCCATGGCAAGATGGTCGTGCCGCATGGCTCGTCGGTCTACAGCTATCATTTCGTCATCACCCGCCACAACTCGCCCTTCGCCGAGTTCCTGATGATGCATCCGGGGCCGACGGAGGTGGTGCCGATGTTCCACCCGCA
Source organism: Sphingomonas sp. S-NIH.Pt3_0716 (assembly GCF_003950715.1). NCBI lineage: Bacteria > Pseudomonadati > Pseudomonadota > Alphaproteobacteria > Sphingomonadales > Sphingomonadaceae > Sphingomonas > Sphingomonas sp. S-NIH.Pt3_0716. The sequence continues at coordinate 87,065 of NZ_QLJK01000017.1, forward strand.
ATTGCTGGGCGAACCGGTGCCGGAAAATGGCCGCATGAAGGTGACCGCGCTCGACAAGCCGGGCTTCGGCGTCGACCTCAACCCCGACATCGCGATGCACCGCCCCTACACCCACTGATCGCCTGAACAGAGAAAGACTGATCCCATGAAATTTGTTCGTTTCGGCCAGCGTGGCCAGGAAAAGCCCGGCGTGATCGATGCCGAAGGCAAGATCCGTGACCTCTCCGGCGTCGTCGCCGACCTGACGATCGAGAGCCTCGCCGCCGCCAAGGGCGTCGACATCGCATCGCTCCCCGTCGTCGATGGCGACCCGCGCTATGGTGTGCCGGTCAAGGGCATCGGCAAGATCGTCGCCATCGGCCTCAACTATGAGGACCATGCGATCGAATCCAACCTGCCGATCCCGACCGAGCCGATGATGTTCATGAAGGCGCTGTCGTCGCTCAATGGCCCCAATGACGAAGTGATGCTGCCCAAGGGCGCGACCCATGGCGACTGGGAAGTCGAACTGGGCGTCGTCATCGGCGAAACCTGCCGCTTCGTGTCGGAAGAAGATGCGCTGTCGAAGGTTGCGGGCTATGTCCTCGTCAACGACGTGTCGGAACGCTTCAACCAGAAGCAGCGCGGCACCCAGTGGAGCAAGGGCAAGGGCCATGACACCTTCTGCCCGGTCGGCCCCTGGCTGGTGACCGCCGACGAAATCGGCAACCCGCAGGATCTCGACATGTATCTCGACGTCAATGGCGATCGGATGCAGACCGGCAATACGAAGACGATGATCTTCAACGTCGCCCAGCTCATCTCCTATGTCAGCGAATATATCACCCTCTACCCCGGTGACCTGATGATCACCGGCACCCCTCCGGGCGTGGGCGAGGGCAAGAAGCCCGAAGCCGTCTACCTCAAGGCCGGCGACGTCATGGAACTGGGCATCGCCAAGCTCGGCAGCCAGAAGCAGAATGTCGTGGAATGGCGCCACCTTGGCGACGAGGTGCTCGGATGAGCGTCTTTGCCGGACGCTATGAAGGTCGCTGCGCCATCGTCACCGGTGGCGCTTCGGGCCTGGGCAAGCTGGTTGCCAAGCGCATCGTCGAAGAAGGCGGCAAGGTGGTCCTGTGGGATCTGAATGCCGACGCCCTCGCCGCTGCTAGTCAGGAAGTCGGCGCGACCCATGTGGTTGCGCTCGACGTCTCCGATCAGGCTGCCGTCGCCGCCGCCGCCAAGGCCAGCGCGGATGCGCTCGGCAAGATCGACGTCCTCGTCTGCTCGGCCGGCATCACCGGCGCGACCGCCACGGTGTGGGACTATCCGGTCGACAGCTGGCAGCGGGTGATCGACATCAACCTGAACGGCCTCTTCTACTGCAACCGTGAAGTCGTGCCCTTCATGCTCGAAAACGGCTATGGCCGGATCGTCAATCTTGCCTCTGTCGCAGGCAAGGAAGGCAATCCCAACGCCAGCGCCTATTCGGCCAGCAAGGCCGGCGTCATCGGCCTCACCAAGAGCATCGGCAAGGAACTGGCGGGCAAGGGCGTGATCGCCAATGCGCTGACCCCAGCCACCTTCGAAAGCCCGATCCTGGAACAGCTGCCGCAGAGCCAGGTCGACTATATGCGCTCGAAGATCCCGATGGGCCGCCTTGGCCTGGTCGAGGAATCGGCCGCCATGGTCTGCTTCATGGCCAGCGAGGAATGCAGCTTCACCACGGCGTCGACCTTCGACACCTCGGGCGGCCGCACCACCTTCTGATCCAAGCCTATCCGCGGCGCGACCGGCCATTCAAGAGCCCGGCGCGCCGCGATTTATGCCAGTCTCCCCCGTTCGCCCTGAGCCTGTCGAAGGGCAGGCTGAGCGAAGTCGAAGCCTTCGCTACGCTCAGCCCGAACGGAAAAGAGGCTGCTGAACTGTTCATGGGAGAGGACGCATGATCCCCTTTGTCGATGCCCATATCCATCTGTGGGATCTCAATCATATCCGCTATGACTGGCTGAGCCCGCCCTTTTCGGACGATGGCCCCAACGGTAGCGTCGAGCCGATCGCCCATGACTATGGCGTCGCCCAATATCGCGAAGACCTTGCCCGCTGGAACGTCATCGGCGCGGTCCATGTCGATGCCGGCGCCGCGGCGGAAAGCGCGCTGCGCGAGACCCAGTGGCTCGACACGCTCGCCGCCGTGGATGGGCTCCCCACCGGCTTCGTCGCTTTCGCCGCCCTCAATGACCCGGATGTCGATGCGCTGCTGGCCGCCCAGGCCGCCCATCCCCGCGTCAGGGGCATCCGCCACATCGTCAACTGGCATGCCGATCCCCAGCGCACCTATGGCCCGGTCGACCTCACCGTCGATCCGCAATGGCAGGCGGGCTATGGCCTGCTCGCAAAGCATGGCCTCTCCTTCGACCTGCAATGCTATCCGGGACAGATGCCGGGCCTCGTCCCGCTGATCGAGCGGCATCCCGACATCCCGGTCATCATCAACCATATGGGCATGCCGGTGCTGACCGATCCGGATGGCCTCAACGACTGGCGCCGGGGCATGAAGGCGCTCGCCGCACTGCCCCATGTCGCGGTCAAGCTGTCGGGCATGGGCTTCATCCGCCGCGACTGGACCATGGCGGGCATCGCGCCGCTGGTGCATGAGGCGATCGACATGTTCGGCGTCGATCGTTGCGCCTTTGCCAGCGACACGCCGACCGACAAGCTGTTCGGCCCGATCGACCGTTATATGGAATCCTATCACGCTATCGTGTCGGATTTCCCCGAAGCCGATCGCCGCGCCATGTTCGCCGGCAACGCCAATCGCCTCTATCGTCTGGGACTTGCGCTATGACCCCCAATCCCCTGCTCGGCGTTCTCTTCCACTGGCTCGGCGGCTTCGCCTCGGCCAGCTTCTATGTCCCCTTCCGCGGCGTGAAGCGCTGGAACTGGGAGATTTTCTGGCTCACCGGCGGCATCTTCTCCTGGGTGATCGCGCCCTGGTTCTTCGCCTCGGTCCAGACCAACGACCTGATGGGCGTGATGGCGCAGGTGCCCTCATCCGTCGTCGGCTGGTGCATCTTCTTCGGCTTTCTCTGGGGCTTTGGTGGCCTCACCTATGGCCTCACCATGCGCTATCTCGGCCTCTCGCTCGGCATGGCGGTGGTGCTGGGCCTCTGCACCGTCTTCGGCACGCTGATCCCCCCGATCTTCGACGGCAGCTTCATGACGGAGATTGCCGGTACCCTGCATGGCCAGATCGTCCTGCTGGGCCTGGCCGTCACCGTGCTCGGCATCGTCGTCGTCGCCCGTGCCGGCGCCCGCAAGGATGCGGCGCTCTCGACAGAGCAGAAAGCGGCCGTCGTCGCCGAGTTCGATTTCAAGAAAGGCATCGCCGTCGCCATCTTCTCCGGCATCATGTCGAGCTGCTTCGCCTTCGGCCTCGCCGCCGGTGAACCGGTCAAGGCGCTGTCGGCCGCCGCCGGCACCGGCCCCTTGAGGACCGGCCTGCCCACCCTCTGCCTCGTCATGTTCGGCGGCCTCATCACCAACGCGCTCTGGTGCGGCTGGCTGATCGCCAGGAACAAGTCGGCGGGCCAGTGGGCCGGCGCACCCGACGCCAGCGGCCAGCGCCCCAAGCTGCTGCCCAATTTCCTGCTCTGCGCGGTGGCGGGCACGGCCTGGTATTTCCAGTTCTTCTTCTACACCATGGGTGAAAGCCAGATGGGGCGCTTCGGCTTCTCCAGCTGGACGCTGCACATGGCCTCGATCATCATCTTCGGCACCTGCTGGGGCTTTGCCTTCCGCGAATGGAAGGACGCCGCGCCGGCGGTGCGCCGCACGGTGTGGAGCGGGGTCGGCCTGCTGATCTTCGCCACCCTCATCATCGGCTATGGCAACAGGCTGGCGAGCTGATGCGCCGCTGGCTCGGCGCCCTGCTGCTGACGCTCGCCACCCCTCTGGCGGCGGCCGACGCGCCGCTGCTGACCTCGCATCTGCGCATCCATGATCCCTTCGTCGTGGCGGAGCAGGGGAGCCGAACCTACTGGCTCTTCTCGAAGAATGACCCGGCCGTCACCGGCGATCCGCGCATCGGCATCATGGCCTATGCCAGCAGCGATCTCGCCCATTGGCAGAAGCCCAAGCTGGTCTTCGCCCTGCCGAAGGACAGCTGGGCCGATGACGGCGGCTGGGCGCCCGAGGTCCATCGCTGGAAGGGGCGCTATTATCTCTTCGCCACCTTCCACAATGACAAGGCGGCAATCCCGGCCAGCGGCAAGCGCCCCAATTATCGCCGCGCCACCTTGCTGGCGGTGTCGGACCGGATCGATGGTCCTTACCAACTTATCCACAAGGGTGAGCCGGTCACTACGCCCAATGACATGACGCTCGACGGCAGCCTCTTTGTCGACCCGGCCGGCAAGCCCTGGATGGTCTATGCCCATGAATGGCTGCAGATGGGCGTCGGCACGATGGAGGCGCTACCGCTGAAGGACGATCTCTCGCCCACCGGCAAGCCGCAATTGTTGTTTCGCGCCAATGACGCCGACTGGGTGATCGGCCAGAAACAGCCCGAAGGGGACATGGGCTATGTCACCGACGGCCCCGAACTCTATCGCACCAAAAACGGCACCCTGCTGATGCTCTGGTCCAGCTGGGGGAAGGGCGGTTATGTCCAGGCGCAGGCCCGCTCCACATCCGGCACGCTCGCCGGCCCCTGGGAACAGCTTGGCCCACTCATCATGCAGGACAGCGGCCATGGCATGCTGTTCCACAGCTTCGATGGCAAGCTGATGCTGGTCCTCCACCGCCCGTTCAAGCGGGCGATCGCCAAATTCTACGAAATGCGCGACGCCGGCGATCGGCTGGAGGTCGTGCGCGAGGCCGTGGACCTGGATGGCGAAGCCTATCCCACCCATGGCTGCCCGATGGGAGTGTCCGATGCTCGCTGCTGATCTGGTCTGGCCGCTGCGCGACGCGCCAAGCGGCGCCTTCGCCCTGGAAGACGCCAATGCCCCGCCCGAACAGGCGGTCGTCACCGCCGTCGATCGCCCGGTGCTGCTCGGCTATGCGCCCGACAGGCCCAATGGCCGCGCCATGCTCATCCTGGGCGGCGGCGGCTATGTCGCGCTGATGGCGGGGCGGGAAGGGGTGCAGGTCGCGCGCTGGCTGACATCGCTCGGCTATCATGCCTTCGTCCTCATCCACCGCTTGCCCCATGCCGGCACCGGCCCGTCCGCGCCGCTCGACGATGCGCTCGCCGCGATGCGGATGATCCGCGCGTCCGATCTGGCGCCTGATGGCGTCGGCGTCGTCGGCCTCTCCTCGGGCGGCCATCTCGCCGCCTGCCTCGCCGCGCATTATCCGGCGGACTGGGGCGATGTCGCGCCACAGCGGCCCGACGTCATGGTCATCGGCTATGCGCCCATCTCGACCAATGCCAAAGGGCGCACCATCGTCGCCGACAAGCCGCCACTGCCGCCCGCGGAAAAGCAGGCGCTCTACGACGCGCTCCAGCCCGACGCGCAACTATTGCCCGGCCCGCCGCCGGCCTTCATCGTCTATGCCGGCAATGATCCGGTGGTGCCGGTCGAAAACGCCCATCGCCTCAGCCGCGCCTGGCAGGATGCGGGCGGCAGCGCGGAACTGCACATCTTCGCCGACGCCCCCCATGGCTTCGCGCTCGATACGCCGGATCAGCCCGTCTCGCTCTGGCCGCGCCTGTGCGAAGCCTGGCTCAGACAGGTCGGCTTCCTGTAAACTTCGCTGTCACCTTGCGGCTATTCTAATGCCGTGAGGGCACGGCATCCGACTGGCGCCGGATGAGCTGATAATCCAGCTTCACCCGGCCCAGCGCCTCTTCGCCGGCGCCATCGTCCTGGCTGCTGAAATGAGCGCCCAGCAGGCCGATCGCCTCGCGCGCCATGTCGCGGATCGGCTGGCGGATCGTCGTCAGCGCCGGCCAGATCGCGCTCGCCAGCGGCGTGTCGTCGAAACCGCAGATGGTGATGTCGCCCGGCACGTTGATCCGCCGCTGATGCGCCACCGTGATCGCCGCCGCCGCCATATCGTCATTGCAGGCAAAGATGGCGCTGGGTGGCGTATCGAGGCTCAGCAACTGCTCGGCCGCGTCCAGCCCCGATCGATAGGAAAAGTCGCCCGGCACGATCCAGCGCTCGTCCAGCCTTATCCCCCGGTCGGCCAGGCAGTCGCGAAAACCCTGCAGACGCCGGGCGCTGGCGCGGTGGCGGATATTGCCGGAGATGAAGCCGATCTGCCGATGGCCCAGGTCGATGAGGTGCCGGGTCAGGTCATAGGCGGCATGGCGGTCGTCGGTCCCCACCGCCAGCATGCCGGGCACATCGCCATCGGGCGCGATGCCGACCACGGCGATGTCACGCGCCTGCAACGCCTCGACCAGTTCGGCCCAGTCGCACAGCGGCGGCGGCAGGATGACGCCGGCGACATGCGCCTTCGACACCTGATCGACGATCTCCTTGGCAAAGGCGCCGGGCGCGCATTGCTCGACCACCAGATGCAGATGACGCTGCGGTGCCTCGCCGAGCGCGCCGAGCAGCAACTCGCCCAGATAGGCCGATGTCGTCGAATTGCTGTGCAGCAACGCCACCCGCCGGTCGGCGCTGCCCACCAGCGCGCGCGCCGACGCATTGGGCACATAGCCCAAATCCTTGACCGCCTGCTCGACCGCCTGTTGCGACTTGGCGCTGACCAGCGCCTTGCCGTTGATCGCGCGCGACGCGGTCATCATAGACACGCCGGCACGGGCGGCGACCTCGCGGATCGTGGGCGGCTTCTTCTTCGCGGCTTTCTGCATCACCTGACGTCCTAGCCGGTTTTCCCGACAAGGAAAATCGCGGCGATCAGGGCTTTAGTCGTATATGCGCCGGCGCATCGCGATCGACGCTGACGATCCCGTCCTTCTCGGTCAGTTCGGCGATCTGCAGCACCGACCGCCGTTTCCAGTCGGGATTGGCCTTCGCTTCATCCTCGCCCTCCTGATGGACGAAATAGATGATATAGGCGCGGTCGCCCGACACGATGATATCGGGATGCTGGCCCTTGGCCCGGTCGGTCGGTGCCTTGCCGGGCGTCGCCAATATATAGTCCGGCTGGCGCGTCCAGTGCGTCCCGTCGTCGGAGCGCATCACCAGCAGCCCCTTCCACGCGTCGGAGATCAGCCAATATTTGCCCTTCCAGCGAAACGCCTTGGGGCCTTCGCCCGGCGTGTCGGTCAGCCGGTCCTTGACGCTCCAGTGAATGAGGTCGCTGCTGTCGGCGGTGCGGATCGCCTTGTTCATCCGCTCGTCATTGAAGAACAGCCGATAGCCGCCGCCCGGTAACGCCAATACGCTGGCATCGATCACCCGGTCGGAGCCGAGGTCGAGCCGCTCACCACAGGTCCAGCTCTTGAGGTCCGGGCTGGTCAGATGGACGATGAAGCGCGGCGCATTCCAGTCGCGATAGACGCCCGGCACCACCGTCAGCCACATATGCCACTGGCCTTCCAGCCACTGCACTTCGGGCGCCCACAGCGTCTCGCCGGTGCAACTGGTCGGGATCGTCGCGGTGCCGCTGTAGCGCCACTTCGCGCCATCCTTCGACCGCGCCGTGCCGATCGCCGTGCCATGGACCCAGCGGACATCCTTGGCGTCCTCCATGGGCAGGTCGGCGCGGCGATTGGTGTAGAACATCACCCATTCGCCGCTCTTGCGATCATAGACGGTCGACGCATCGGCCGCGCCATCATGTACCGGATCGCGCAGCAGCGGCTTGGGCGCCACCGGCCCGCTCGCGGCGGCGGCCATCAACAGCAGCGACGCGATCATTTGAACAGCCTCAGGTCGAATGCATCGGCCATGACGCGGAAGCCTTCGTCATTGGGGTGCAGCGCGTCGCCGACATCATAGGGTTTGGCCATGCGCGACGGATCGGCCGGATCGGCCACCGCCCTGGCCAGATCGACGAAGCCGTCGGCCTCCTTGGTCGTGCGGATCCAGTCATTGACGGCGATACGCACCGCATCGCCCTCCGCGCTCCAATAGCCCGCGCCCTTATAGGGCAGGATGGTTGCCAAAATGACCTTGATATTGCGGTCATGCGCTCGCGCGATCATCTGGCGATAGGCGCCGATGACGGTCTGCGGCGTCAGCATCGGGCGCTTGTCGCGCGCCGCCCCGCCCAGGTCATTCACCCCTTCCAGGATGACGACATGGGTGACGCCCGGCACCGCCAGCACATCGCTGTCGAACCGGGCCAGTGCATTATAGCCATCCGCCTCGCTCAGCAGCCGGTTGGCGCTGATCCCGGCATTGGCGACGCCGACGCTCTTGCGACCCGCCTTCTGCAGCCGCTCGGCCAGCAGGTCGGGCCAGCGCCGGTTGCTGTCGGGGGTGGCGCGCACGCCGTCGGTGATGGAATCGCCCAGCGTCACGATCGCCGTGCCGCGCTTGGCATTGTCGACCTCGACCGCGGAAATCACCACGCGCGGCCCGATGACGGTCGGGCTGGTCAGCGTCTGCGCACCCGTCTGGTCGCCCGGCGCGGTCCAGGTCGTCGCCGCCGAATAGCTGTGGACGGTCGCATCCGCCGCGCCCTGCGGCAAATGGATGGAAATGCTGATCCGGGTCAGCGGCTTGACCGCCAGGTCGATCGGATCGCTCAGCAATGGCGCGCGCGCGGGAATGGTCGCACCCTGCGCCTGGTTGAAGGTCACGACATGGTCGCTGCCCGGCACGATCGCGCCATTCTCGCCGGCCAGCGCGACATGCACGCTGCCCACCAGCAGCGGACTGACCGACATCTCGTTCGACAGGCGGATGCGGATGCGCTGCCCGCCGCTCGACAGGCGCACCACCTGGCGGACGGTGCGGTCATTGAGGTCGGGATGCTTCTCGGGCGGGGCACGGTTGACCAAGGGCGCCGCCATCCAGCTGCGCGACCAATATTGGGCCTGCGCCGGCGATGCGGCGACCATCGCCAGCAGCGCCGCATCCAACAGCATCCTCTTGCCCATGTCCCTCTCCCTTATTGTCCGACCGGCCCTTATTGCGCGACCGGGTTGCGGCCCCACAGCTGGTCATAGCGCCAGCCCGACAGATCCTCGACCACTTCGGCCGCGACCGGCGACGTCGGCGTGCGCGCACCGCTGCGCAGATGCTCGATCTCGCGCATCAATATGTCGTGCGTCGCCGGGCTCAGGCGGAACTTGGTCGAAACCCAGATGCCCAGCCCCAGGCAGCCGACCGTGCCCACGCCCAGCAGCAGCGCCATGGTCAGGATCGCGCCATGGCTCTGTTCCGCCGCGCCCGACACGAAGCCGCCGGCCTGCATGATGAAGCCCACGCCCGCGACAGCGGCGGCCTGCGTCGCCTTGCGGACGAAGGTCATGACCCCGGCAAAGCTGCCTTCGCGGCGCTGGCCGGTCACGATCTCGTCGACATCGGCCATATAGTTGTAGGTCGCCCAGGGGATATAGTTGAGCGCGCCGCGGCCCAGGCCGCACAGGATGATCGGCAGCCAGATCCACGGGCTGGTCGCCGGCACGCCCGCAAACCACAGGCCGATCAGCGTCAGGCAGCCGACGGCGAAGTCGGCGGCGGCGACCTGATAGGCCTTGGCCGGCGACGCGCGCAGCGCCAGGTTGATGGCGATGATCACGGCCACGAACTGGACGATATACATGGTGCCCAGCAGGCCCGATGCGATCGCCGTCGATCCGGCCAGCGCGAAGATCACGAAGAAGGTGAAGGCCGCGTTGAAGATGTCCTGGCTGATATAGCCACCCAGATACATGCCCAGATGCAGGCGGAAGGCGCGGATGCGCATGGTCGAAAACAGGTTGCGGTAGAGCGCCTTCAGCGCCTGTCCCGGCCCGCCCGCGCCGACCGGACGCTGGCCGATCGCCTCGGCCGATCCGGGCAGATGCCGTTCCCAGCTGAACAGATAGAGCAGCCCCGCCGTGACCATGAACAGGGCGGCAAAGATAATGCCCATGTAGAAGAAGGTGTCGGCGCTGTCGCGGCCCAGCGCGTTGATCAGCCACAGCGGCAGGAAGCCGGCCAGGATTGCCGATGCCTGACCGAACAATATGCGAGACCCGGCGAACTTTGCCTTGGTGCGATAGTCGGTCGACATTTCTGCGGCGAGGGTCTCGAACGGAATGATCTCCATCGCATAGACCAGCTCGAACAGCACATAGCTGACCAGATAATACCAGAAGCCCTGACCCGGCAGCCACATCAATGCAAAGCTCGGCAACAGCGGAATCGCCGCCAGGATGAAGAAGCGACGGCGGCCGAACTTGCGGCCCAGCCAAGTGCCGCCGAAATGGTCGGAAATATAGCCGATCATCGGCGAGGCGAAGGCGTCCAGGATGCGCGCGACGGCAAATATGGTCGCTGCCTGCCCGGCGCTAAGGCCACAGAATTGCGTGTAGAAGATCAGCACCCAGCCGGAAATGACCGCCATCGATCCCGCGCCCAGCACGTCGTTGGAGCCATAGGCGAGGTAATTTTGCAGGCGGACGGGACGCGCGGTGGATGGGGCAGTCTCGGGCAATTCAGGTCCTCCGCCTAGGGCAATGATCGGCGCTTGGGCTCTTGTTCTGACGCGCGCGGGCATATGAGATATATGCCACATAGTGAACGGCTATCACACGATATGAGACTAATGCAAGCCGTTCTCGGCCTTTTCTGCGGTCGCCGGCACGAAGCGGATTGCCTCGATCAGCACGCCGGGATCGGCGCGCTCCAGCGTCACCACATGGCGCCCGCCGCTCAATCGTTGCGTTAACGTCATGGTCGCGCGATTGTCCAGCACCCCCATCGCCCAGTCGCGACTGCCGGTCTCGCGCCGACTCTCCAGTGCCTGTGTCACGCCATCGATGCCGATGGCCAGGTGCAGCGCATCGCCATCCCGGTTGGCATAGGTCGGCAGGATATCCACAAGCACGGTCCATTCGCCCAGCGGCAGGTCGATCGTCGCGCGGCTGGCTTCTTTCTTCCCGCTTGGCGCCAGCATCGCGCCATGGCGACCCAGCCCCTCCACGCGCGACCATCCGGCGAATCGGTCCGGCGTCAGCAGCGGCAGGGCAGGGGCGGCTGGCTGCGCCTTCGCCGGTCCGGCCGGCGACGCCGGCGCATCGACCGGCGGCAGGATCACCGGCGTCTGGCGATAGCTGCGCCATTGCCCGTCCGCCGGCTCCACCGCCATGATTCCGCGCCATTTTCCGCCCGCCAGTTCGCGGTTATAATAGGTCGTCAGCCTGTCAATTTCGCTGTCTGCTTCATGCGCGATCCTGCCGCGCCGCGTCGCCTCGGCAAGGTCGCTGTCGCGCAGCCGGTCATGCGCCTCGGCGGAAAAGAAACGCCGGTTGGCCGCCGCCGATGCCCGCACCGGATAGGCCAGCAATTCGTAGAAAGCGTCGCGCCGCTCGGCCGGGATCGCCGGCTCGACCTTTGCCAGCCCCGTCTCCATCGCCGCGAACGCCGCCAGCCGTTCATCCGCCTCGCCGATCGTCAGCGGGCTTTGCCGATACTTATCCACAGGCAGATTCCATTGCAGATGCTCGGGCCGCCGGGCGAAATTCAGCTGGTGATAATCGCGCAATATCTCCGCAATGGCGGGTGCCTGCGCGGCAGCGACATTCTCCGCCGCCCAGTCTTCCACAAACTTATCCACAGGCTTTGCTCGCACTTTATCCACAGCCCAGGCGAGGCTCAGAAAATAGTCGGTGGCCAGCTCCGCCGGCTTCAAGTCGCCGACATTGGCGACCCAGACCTGCCGCGCGCCGGCATCCCAGGCACGCCCCATTTCCTCCCGGATCAGCGCCGGTGGGGTTGTGGATAACCATAGGTAGGAGAGCGGCGCACCCAGATAGGAGAGGTGATAATAGACGCCCGACCCACCCTTGCGCGCCCGCTCGGCGGCATCCGGGAAGTGGCGGATATAGCCGAAATTATCGTCCGGCCACATCAGCGTCACATCGTCCGGCACCTTGAGGCCCGCGCGATAGACGTCCAGCACTTCCTTATAGGGCGTGAAGACCTGCGGGGCGTCCGCCGCACCGGCCCTGGCCAGCATCGCCCGCTGGTCGGCAAAGATGCGCTCCAGCGTGGCGCGCCGCTCTTCGACCGTCTTGGGGCCCACCATGCCACTGTCATGGATGCCGCGCATCCCCAGTGTCCAGATGTTCTCATAGCGGGCGTTGCTGCGCACCCGCGCATCCCAATAGCGCCGCACCCCGTCGGGGTTCTTGAGATAATCGAAATCCTCGGCCGGCGCGGTCCATTCGCCGACATTGTTGCGCAGCATCGGCTCGGCATGGCTCGACCCCATGATGATGGCATAGCGATCGGCCAGTGCTGCGTTGGCCGGGTCGGCATTGAAGGGCGTCGTCACCTTGTGCATCGCGGGCCACAGCAGATTGGCCTTCAGCCGCAGCAGCAGCTCGAAGACCTGTGCATAAGTCTTAGGCCCCAGCGGCTTCTCGTCCGGCGCATGTGTGCCCGCCGCCCAGGGCACCAGCCCCCAATCCTCGTCATTCAGGAAGATACCGCGATATTTGATCGAAGGCGGCCCGAACCGCCGGGCATCCTTCGCCACATAGAGCGCGTCGCGATGCAGCGGCGTCACATCCGCCCACCAGTGCCAGGGCGACACGCCGATCGCGCGCGACAGTTCATAGGCGCCATAGGCGGTGCCACGCCGGTCGCTGCCAATGATCAGCAGCGCGCGCGCCACGCCGGGTGCAGGCCGCTCGACCGGCAGGATCAGGAAACTCTCCCACGCGCCCTTCAGCTTCGCGACATCGATCCGCTTGTCCGCCACCAGCCGGTCGATCGCTTCGCTATGCCCCAGCGTGCCGATCCAGACCTGTGCCGCGCCGCCCTCCGTGGCCCCGGTGACCCGGCCAATATCCTGCTTCAGATCCTCGGCGGCGATTCCTACCACGGCGTCGTCGGCCGGGTCGGTGACGATCCGCGCCGCCTGTCCCTGCGCCACCAGCGGGAAATCTCCCCGCTGCGCCACCGACCGCACCCAGTCCGCCGCCTGCGCCGGCGTCGCGCCGAGCAGCAGCAGCGCCAGCCACCAGCGCATCAGAAACGCACCATGCCGACCGTGTCGATCCGCCGGTCCGGCAGGTCGCGGATCGCGCTGCTGCGAAAGCCGGTCACATGCTCCAGCTGGAAGGCACCCGCGCCGCCCGGCATCTTCAGATAGGATCCGTCAAACCCCTCGACATGTTTCAGCCAGAAGGCCGGACGCGCGTCCGCTGCCCGCGTCCGCACCTCGACATGGCTCAGGTCCAGATTGCGGGCATGACGGATGAAGAAGCCGCTCGCCGGCAACGGCCCGAACCGATCGGGATCGGGATAATCCTCTTCCTTCGCCGGTGGATCGATCGCCGCCATCGCCGCGTCGCCGCCGCCCGGCTGGTCGATGAAGATATTGCTGATCTGGACGTCCTCGACCGGATGACCGGCCACCCCCGCGATGATCGACGGCAGCATCGATCCGCTCTGGCAGGTGATATTGTCGATCAGCACCCGCCGCATCGATCCCACCGCCGCGCCGGCCGGCCCGCGCATCCGCCGGCCCAGTCGCAGGAACAGGGCCGGGCTGTGACAGCCGCGCATGGCGATGTTGCTGATCGTCACATCCTCCATCACCGCGCCGTCCACCGTTTCCAGCGCCAGCCCCCAGCATTGGTCGAACACGCAATTGCTGATCGTGATATTCTTGAACCCGCCATTGCTTTCGGTGCCGCACTTGATCCGGCCCAGCAGCCAGGTGTCGCGATTGCGCGCGAGCGGCCGGAACGTCCCGTCCAGCAGCGTGCCGACGACATAGGAGCCACTGACATGGCAGTTGGTGATGGTCACATTCTCGGTCGCACGGGGATAGCCCAGCGCATAGCTGGACTTGGGCACGATCGCATCGTCATAGGGGGTGTTGAGCGTGCAGTTGCTCACCCGCACATTGCGGCAGCAGTCGATGTCGAAGCCGTCGCGGTTGGTGTCGACGGTGAGGTTGTCGATCAGCAGATTGTCGACCCCGGTAGCCAGCAGGGCGAAATGCCCGCCCTCCAGAATGGAAAAGTCCCGCAGCGCGACATTGCGACAGTTCTTGAGCGCGATTGCCTTGTTGCCGACGCCGGGCAGTTCGGCGGCCGGCCGATCCGTATCGGGATGCCCCCGGCTCAGCCCCTTGCCCCAGATCAGCCCGTCGCCGCAGATCGCGATATCATGCAGCCCCTCGCCATGGATCAGGCTGTTGCGCCAGTGATTATGGCCATAATCCTGATAGGGCGCGATCGCCGGATCCTGCGGCTCGGCCGCGTCATAGCCGCCGCTGGCGAGGCCCGTCAGCGGCACTGATGCGGCCAGCAGGGTGGCGCCCCGGTCCAGCCACAGGGTGATGTTGCTCTTCAGGTGTATGGTATAGCAGGCATAGCGGCCGGGGGGCACATAGACGGTCCCGCCGCCGCGCTCTGCGGCAAAGGCGATCGCCCGGTCGATCGCGGGGCTGTCGATATGGCTACCATCGCCCTTCGCGCCGAAATCGCGGACATTCACTATGCCCTGCAGCAGGGCGCGGCCGAAGGCGGGAAGTGCCGCCAGCATGGATATGCCGGCGGCACCTTTCAGCAGGAAACGGCGATCGATCGGTCCTTCCATTTACCCCTCGATCCCCGTTTCCCGTGACTCAGATATAGGTGCGCAGGAACTCGCCGAGTGCGCACATGGCCAGGCTCTGGCCATAGGGCATGGAGGTGAGCGCGATGTCCTTGTAGAATTGCATCGTGTCGCCCATCGCCGTGCCGAAGCTCACCTGCTGCAGCTCGCCGGTCTCGTCGATGTTCGCCAGCACGCCGCGCACCGCCTTGATGCCGACTGCTTCATAATGACGGGGCAGATAGCCCTTACGCACGGCCTTCAATATGCCATAGGCAAAGCCGGCGGTGGCCGATGCTTCCAGATAGCTGGTCGGATCGACGATCAGCGTGTGCCACAGGCCGGTCTCGGCGTCCTGCGTCTGCGCCAACGTCTTCACCTGGGCGGCCAGCGTGTCGATCAGGAAGGTGCGGAAGAAATCGCCTTCCTTCAGGTCCAGGATCTCGATGATCTCGGGGATGGCGATCGTCACCCAGCAATTGCCGCGCGCCCACAGCGCTTCGGCGAAATTGTGGCGGCCGTTGAAATCCCAGCCGTGGAACCACAGGCCGGTCTTCTTGTCGAACAGATATTTGATATGGACCAGAAACTGGCGCTTGGCTTCCTCGACATAGGCCGGGCGACCCAGCAGCAGGCCGATCTTGGCCAGCGGCAGCACCGACATCATCAGCGTGTCGTCCCACATCTCGCCGGGATTCACGTCATTATAGACGATGTGCTGGAACCCGCCTTCCTCGGTCTTGGGCAGGCCATCGGCCGCCATCAGCCATTCGGCCCAGACGTCCAGATAGGGGATGTAGCGCGGATCGGGCTCATATTCATACAGATAGGCCAGCGTGATGAACGGGGCCATCGTGTTGATATTCTTGGTCGGCGTGCCTTCGGCAAAGCGATCCTCGAACCACTGCTTGATGATGCCCAGCGCCTTCTGGTCGCCGGTCTGCTCGAAATAGCGCCACATGCCGAACAGGCCGACGCCATGGGTCCATTCCCATCCGGCCCAGCCCTTGGTGTCGATGATGCGACCATCTTCCAGATGGAGCAGGAATTCGCCTGTCTCGTCCTTGATATTGACGAGATTGTCCATCAGCCGGTCGATGGATTCGACGACCTGCTGGCGCGGTACATCATGGGTGAGAGCGGCCACTTACTTGGTCTCCTTGAGGTCTGAAGGTGCGTTTGGCGCGGTCACCATCTGCACCGGCAGACCGCCTTTCACATTGCGTAGGGTGACGAGGCGCACGGCTTCGAGCGCATCGCCCGGCTGACCGTCGGATGTGACGGCCAGCGCGACATGGTTCTGGCCCCTGTGGTTCAGGATGCCTTCGGGAATGGGGAAGGTCCGCTGCGGCCCGACATGGGCGATGAACTGCCCCATGTTCCAGCCGTTGACGAAGACCAGCACACGGTAACGGACCGGCGAACGCGGCTTGCTGGCGTCGCCGAAGCTGAGGCCAATGGTCGCGTCCTGCCCCTTGGGCACGCTGAGGGCAAAGCTGGTGCGATACCAGCTCGTCCCGGCCGCCGCCTGGGTCGCGGGCACGCTGGCCTTGGCCCATGCGCTGTCGTTGAAGCCGGGCAGGTGCCAGCCCATCCGCTCGCCATAAAGGCCGCCATTATTGGCCGGACCACGGGCGACATCGGGCAGATCCTCGCCGCCCTGCTTGCCCTGGATCTTCCAGTTGATCGGCACCGCGAAGCTGCGCCCGCTCGGGCCGCCCTCCAGCGATGCGGACACCAGGCCGCGCGCTTCCTTGTGGAAATCGTCGCTGTCCAGATCCCAATTATGGCCATTGTTGCGGACCATGACGGAAAGGACATGCTCGCCCGCCGCCTGCGCCTCCGCCGGCAGGGCGAAGCGGGCCGTGCCGGTGGTGATCGGCCGCGGCAGGCCGCCGGGCGTCTCGCCTTCGCCCAGGAACTTGCCGTCGACCCAGGCCTGCACCAGCCCCGAACCGCCCGCGCCATAATAAAGCGACAGCGCCTTGGCATCGGGCGACCCGGTGAAGCGACCGCGATACCAGACATCGCCATCATGGAAGCCATAGGCGTCCATCAGCATATTGGGCTGGCCATCGGGCTTGGCGGTGGTGCTGGCATAGGATCGGTTGTCGATCGCCTGCCAGTTGCTGTCGTCGAAACCGGGCTGCGCCTCGGGCGAACCCTGCGCCATGCGCCAGTCGTTGAGCGCCGGCAGCGCGACGTCGGCCGGGCCGGCGAGCGGCTGGACCGCGGCGATGCTGCCGTTGGCCGTCGCCTTCGTCGTCACCTTCGCGCCGTTCCAGCTGACCGAGCGGACCGCCCTGGGCGCCCAGATTTCGAGCGGGCTGGCGGCAGCCGTGTCACCGGTCAGCACCAACGAACCGCCCCTGGCGACAGCGCTGCGCACCAGCGCCGGCCCGCGCACCAGCATGTTCTGCTCGCGCCAGTAACGCGCACCCTCTGCCTCGTCGGCCAGGATCAGGGTCAGCGGCGGACGCCCGCCCCCCTCGATCCGCACCACGGCGCGGCCCTGATGATCGTAATCCAGCTTCAGGTCGCCCTTGGCGGCATCGAACGCGCTGCGCGCCTGGCCTTCCAGCACCGTCACCTTGGGCGCGGATGCATAGCGCAGCACCGTCTCGCCCGGCTCGCCGGCGCGGCCATAGAGCAGGATCAGGTCACTGCCGTCGATCTGCTGCGCCGACTGGAGTTCGGAACTGGAATAGACCAGCCGCTGCCCGCCCAGCGTCACGCCCGCGACCAGCCATTTGGCATCAAAGCCATTAAGCTGCATCGGCACGGTATAGCGGCCATCGGGCAGGTCGGCGGTGAAGCTGAAAGCGTCGCTCGTCTGCCCGTTGGACGGCTTGTGCGTCACCATCAGGAAGCGCGCGTCCGTCTCCGGGCTCTTGTTATGATAGACCTGGATATTGGGCGAGCTGATCTCCGGGGTCCCGGCCGGGATCATGCCGGCCATGTCGGGGACGGAGGCGATCAGGCCGCCCAACTGCTTCATCTCCAGCGCCTTCTCGCGGATTTCGCGCGGCTCGGAAATGGCGGAGCCATAATCATAGCTGCTGAACACCACCGGCGCGGGCAGCCAGCCCCAGCTGGTGCCGCCATAGCCCATGTAGAAGCTCTGGATGCCGATGCCATTGGCGAGGTTCGTGCCATAGAAGACGCGCTGGAACCGCTTGCCACGCTGGATCGCGTTGCACTCATAGCCGCCGTTCGATCCCCAATAGTCGAACCAGCCGCCACCGAATTCGGCCAGGAATCCGGGCGTGTCGGGTGAAGCGGAGGCGCCGCCCTTGGCGCCGCCGGGACCATAATAGCCCCAGTCGGGCGCGGCTGATCCGCGCGTCGGCTTGCCGTCCACGGTGCAGGTGCCGCCGGGATAGCCGTCGAACGCATACATGTCGTTGGGGCCGTGGACGACCTTCTCCACCTTGCTGCTCTCGGGTGCCCAATAGCCGTTGCGGCCCTGGTCATTGTGGAACAGCGGCACGGTGATGCCGTCGGCCCGTGCCTTGGCATAGAGATGATCCATATAGCGCCGCTGCGCCGGCGTGGTCATCGCCAGCTCATTTTCGATCTGGTGCAGGATCACGCCATATTTGCGGCCGGGATCATTGTTGATCTGGTGCTTGGCGATGATCGCGTTGACCTTCGTCAGCCACTCGTCGGCCGCCGCCATATAATCGGGGTCATCGGTGCGGGCGCGGGCGCGCTGGTTGACCAGCCAGCCGGGAAAGCCGCCGCGCGACAGTTCCGCATTCACATAGGGACCGGCGCGGGTGATGACGTAGAGGCCTTCCTCTTCCGCCATCGTCAGCAGCCGATCGATGTCGCGGATACCACTAAAGTCGTACACGCCCTTTTTCGGGCTGTGGAAACCCCAGTCGAAATAGACGGCGACGCTGTTGAAGCCGCTCGCCTTCATCTTCTGGAGGATATCGCGCCACAGATCGGGCGAAGGCAGGCGGAAATGGTGGAATTCCGACGACCAGATCACCATCCGCTTACCGTCGATCATCAGCGATCGCGCATCATAGGACACGCGGCCGAAGGTCTTGACCGGCGCGGAGAGATTGGCGGTCGGCTTGGCCTGCTGCGCGAGCGCAGGCGTGGCCAGCATGGTGCCAAGGGCGAGGGCGGCGATGAAGCTACGCATGGATGTCAGCCTGTCCCTGCACTCAATCCATGTGGAACAGCAGCGACAGCGGCCATTCCTTGGGCTGGTTGCTCGGCTGCACCTCCATCAGCGGCGCCATATAGTCCCACCAGCGTTTCATCACCGGATGGTCGGGCAGGCTGTCGCGGCTATTGTCCTCGCGCAGCTTCAGCACCGCGAACAGGCTCAACGTCTCTTCGTCCAGGAAGATCGAATAATCGTAGATGCCCGACTCGGTCAGCAGCGCCGACAATTCGGGCCAGATCTCGTCATGGCGCTTGCGATATTCCGCGACCACGCCGGGCTTGAGCTGCATCTTGAAGGCGTGGACGGACATCGGCTCTCCCCTGTGAACCATATTATGGAACTCGAAACCGATATTTGGGTAACATCGTCCCACATGTTCGTCAAATGCTAAGAATGGGTGGGACGATGTCCGGCTCAGCGCGCCAGGATCGGGCTGTTGCGGATCGTCAGGCCCGTCACATCATCGAACAGCGCCGGTGGCCGCGCGTCGGGCGTCGCCGTCTCGGCGGTAAAACGCTCGATCGTCAGCCGCTCGGCATGGCGCGCCCATAGTGCCCAACTGGGCAGCACGCCGAACATGCTGGGTTCGGGATAGGCATCGGCCAGTTCGGCGGGCCTGTGCGCCGCATCCTGCGCCGTGCCGCCACCCTGATAGACCAGATGCACGTCGCGCAGCGTCACGTCGCGCACCGGATGGCCGGGCAGGCCGGCAATGCTTGCGGCAAATCTGTGGTCGATCCCGCGTGCATCCACCTCGCTGATTTCCACGCCGCTGATCGCGCCGATGCCGGTGCCGTCCGGCCCGCGCCGCCGATCGCCGATGCGCAGGAAGATCGGCGCGGTCGTCACCTCGCGCATGGTCAGCCGCCGCGCGACGATATTCTCCATCACCCCGCCATCGACCGTCTCCAGCGCCAGCCCGCGGCAACGGGTGAAGCGGCAATCCTCGATCCGGATATTGCGATATCCGCCATTGCTCTCGGTGCCGAGCTTGATCCGGCCGGTGACCCGGTCCTGGTCGGGCGCGATCTGCTGCGTGGTGCGCTTCGTGCCATCCAGCATCGATCCCATGTCATAACCGGACACGTCGCAGTCGCGGATCAGGATATTCTCCGATGCGATCGCGCGGCCCAGCGCATAGCTGCTCTTGACGACGATGCCGTCATCATTGGGCGAATTGACCCGGCAGCGTTCCACCACCACGTCGCGCACGCAATCGAGGTCGATACCGTCGCGTTCGGTGTCGATCGCCAGATTGTCGATGCGCAATTGCTGGGTGCCGGTCGCGATGATCGCGAAATGCCCGCCCTTCAGGATCGAAAAGCCGTTCAAATGAATGTCGCGGCCGTTCTTCAGCGCGATCGCCTTGTTGCCCAAACCGTTCATCTTGGCGGCATCGGGCTCCAACTCGGCAATCTGCGCGTCGCTCATACCGCGCATCGACAGCGGCCGTTCGCCCGCCTGCTTCTTCCAGCGCGCGCCCGGTCCGTCGCGGGTCAGGCCCAGGCCATGGATCATGCCGGGGCCAAGAATCGCAACCTCGACCAGATCCTCGCCCCAGATCAGGCTGTTGTGCCAATGGCTATGGCCGAAATCCTGGTAAAGCTGGTCGATCCCCGTCTCGGGCAAATCATAGCGCCCGGCATGGCGCGCCGGATCGGCCGCCTCGATCACCGCGCCTTCGCCGATGACCAGGGTGACATGGCTTTTCAGCCGGATCGAGAAGCAGAGATAGCGGCCGCGCGGCAGCAGCACCGTGCCGCCACCCGCCTGCGACGCGGCCAGGATCGCCGCATTGATCGCATCGCTGTCGATCGCGATGCCGTCGCCCCGCGCACCATGATCGCGCACGTCGAACCGCCGCGCCGCATGACCGGCAAAGGGGAAGGCGGTGCCGGGCGTCAGCAGCGCACTAGCGGCAAGGCCCAGGCTCATCTCGCGCCGGCTCATCCGCAACATGGCTCAGTTACCTGCCGGACGCACATCGCTATGCGCCCGGCTCGGCACGATCGCCACCTGCGGGGCGCTCGGCGGTTGGGCCGGCATAAAGGGTGCGGCGGCGATATGCGGCGCCAGTTCGGGAATCTGCGTCCTGATCCGCTCGGCCACCGCGCTCGCCAGCAGCCAGGCGCCATAATTATTATGATGGGTCTTGTCCTTGCCGCCATCATTGAAGGCGGTGGGTGCGACCTGCGGCCCCAGCGCTTCGTAGATGGCACGGCTGTCGGCATTGAGGTCGATCAGCGGCACCCGTTCCTCGGCCGCCAACTTGCGCACCGCATCGGCATAGCTGCCCAGCGTATCCTTGATATGGCCGCTCTCGTCGAAATTGCGCCGTTCCGGCGACGTCACCAGCGCCGCATGGGCGCCGCGCCGCCGCACCTCGGCGATATAGGCGCGCAGATAGGCGGGATAGGTGGTGGCCGCATCGGCATAGGTTTGCGGCCATTCCTGCTTCTGGTCATTATGGCCGAACTGGATGAACAGCCAGTCACCCGGCTTCACCGCCGACAGCAGCTTGTCGAAGCGCAGGTCGGTGAGGAAGGATTTGAGCGTTGCGCCCGACTTGGCATGGTTGGCGACCGCGATGCTGCCGTCCAGCATTACGGGGAGCATCTGGCCCCAGCTCGCCGCCGGTTCGGCCGCCTGATCGGTCACGGTCGAATCGCCAGCGAGGAAAATCGTGGGCGCGCTCACCGGCTCGATCGTCACCGAAGCGACCTGCGGCTTGCCCAGAAATTCCAGCGTCAGCCGGTCGTCCCACGTATATTCGCGCGCATCGCCCGCAGTGATCCGCACGGCCGTTCCGCCCGGTGCATTGGCGGGCGGCGGCGGCAGGGCAGGGCTGCGGACATTGACCAGGAACTGCCGTTCGACGAACTGGCCCTTCCTGGTCGCGACATTGCGCAGCATCAGCCGCCGCGCCTCCGCCTTGACCGTGGTTTCGCCAGCCGCCTTGCGGTCGCCCAGCTTCAGCGTCACCCGATAGGTGCCGTCGGGCACTGCCACCGAAAACAGGAAGTCATCTGCGGTGCTGCCCGGTTCCATGCCATGGCCGCCGGCCTGATAGGGCGTCTGCCGTGTGGCGCTGCTCGACGACAGGTCGAAGGACTGCGGCGCGGCGATGGAGGATCCTGCCATCAGGATCAGGGCAAGGCTGGTGCTGAGCGGCATGACGCAAACATCCTGAACGAGACAAATAGGGGAGCGCGCCAAGACGCGCTCCCCCAAGAAAACCGCCCGTGCAGAGGCGGAAGCAGGAATCCGGTCGCGATCACGATGGGATCGGTCTCATAAATTGATAGCATGATCCATATATAGGGAAAAAATTCCGGTCAATCCCTCCCTGCATCCAATGCGATCAGCGTCATGGTGATCCACATCGTGGAACTTACGATCATATTATGATTTTTATGGAAATGTCGTGAAATATAATATAGTGTGACACAAAATTTCACATAGTGGGAATGCTGGCGAGGGCCGGCACATTGGGGAGGAAGTCATGATCGAGCATTACAGCCGTATTGCGTCCGCGCGCCGTTCGTCGGTGATCGCGCTGGCCGTCGCCATGATGGCGGGCGCGCCGGCCTTTGCGCAGGACCAGGCGCCGCAGGCACAGCCCGACCAGGAAAATGCCGACATCGTCGTCACCGGTTTCCGCGCCTCGCTCAACAGTGCGCTCAGCATGAAGCGGCAGGAAGCCGCCGCGATCGACTCGATCGTCGCCGAAGATATCGGCAAGTTCCCCGACTCCAACCTTGCCGAATCGATGCAGCGCGTGCCGGGCATCGCGCTCCAGCGCGGCGACGGCGGCGAAGGCCGCAACATCTCGGTCCGCGGCCTTGGCCCGGCCTTCACCCGCACCCGCATCAACGGCATGGAAGGCACGTCGCAGACCGGTTCGTCGGACATTTACGGCGCCGGCAACAATGGCCGCAGCTTCGACTTCAACGTCTTCCCGACCGAAATCTTCTCGGCCCTGTCGGTGCGCAAGACCCCCTCGGCCGATGTCGAGGAAGGCTCGCTCGGCGCGACGGTCGATCTGAGCGCGCCCAAGCCGATGGAGCAGAAGGAGGATTTCGTCCTCTCGATGACCGCGCGCGGCGTCTATAACGAACTGTCCAAGGAGGTCGATCCGCGTGCCTCGCTGCTGATATCGAAGAAGTTCGGCGACAGCGGCTTCGGCATCCTCGGTTCGGTCGCTTATCAGAAGCGCCATATCCGCGAAGTCGGCTATTCGGCGGTGGACATCCTGTCGGCCAATACCAATGGCGGCTTCTGCTCGCCGGTCGGCTTCGCGCCGCAGAACCCGGCGGACAATGCCGCCAAGGGCGCCGATGCGCTCAATTGCTCGACCGGCAATCCGCGCACCAGCACCAGTGCCGCCTATCAGGCCATCTATGATCTGCGTCGCGACGACCTGCCCAACACGCCGGGCAGCGGCGCCTTCCTGCCGCGCATTCCGCGCTACCTCAATTCGGAACAGAATCAGGAACGGATCGGCGGGTCGCTGACCCTGCAGTTCAACCCCGACGACGATACCGACATCTCGCTCGACATGCTCTATTCGCGGTTCGAGGTGACCCGGCGCGACAATTATATCGCTGCCATCTCCTTCGCCCGCTCGGCCGCCAATAACGGCCAGCCGATGACCTCCGTGCGCGATATCGAGTTCGACGAGAATGGCTCGCTGGTCCAGGGCGTGTTCGACGGCGTCGACGTCCGTTCCGAAGGGCTGGTCGATCATTTCGTCTCGACCTTCAAGCAGGCCAACCTCAACTTCCGCCGTCGCCTCAACGACAGTCTGGAACTGAGCGGCATCGTCGGCTTCAACCGCTCCATCTGGGACGGCAAGAAGCGTCTCCAGACCTTCATGGACGCGATCGACACCGATGGTTTCTCGATCGACTACAGCAAGGGCGGCACCACCCCGACCTTGGGCTTCGGCATCGACGTCAATGACCCCGCCAGCTTCAACTATGCGCCGGGCCGCGCCGATGGCACCGTGCTGGGCGGCTTCAGCTATCAGGGCAAGCCGTCGAAGAACACCACCGACAACATGACCGCCGACATCAACCTCAAATGGACGGTCAGCGACGCCTTCTCGATCAAGGGCGGCGCGCAATATCGGCGCAGCAATTTCCTCTCGACCTTCCTGCGGCCCTATAATGCCGATACCGTGGTGCGGGCGCTGCCGGCCGGCACGACGCTGGCCGATATCACCACCAACATCACCGGCGTCGGCAAGCTGTGGGGCCATGGCGCCCCGTCCAGCTGGGCGGCGATCGATCCCGACAAATGGGCCGACACCTTCGGCTTCGACGATGTCCGCTATTGCGGCGTGGAATGTGGTGGTGGTCGCAGCCGCGTGCGCGAAGAGGTCATGAGCAGCTATCTCATGGCCAATTTCGATCTCAGCGATGCGATCGGCTTCGGCATTCGCGGTGACGTCGGCGTGCGCTACGTCAAGACCGACATGCTGTCGTCGGGCTATATCGCCGTGGCGCAGGCCAGCTCGCCGACGGGTCTGACCGGCCAGTTCGCCGCCGCCAGCAACAGCTATGACGATTGGCTGCCCTCGGCGAACATCGTCGTCGAACCGGTCGAGAATGTCCTGGTCCGCTTCTCCGGCGCGAAGGTCATGGCCCGTCCGGAACTCGGCCTGCTGACCCCGACCAGCGGCGTCAATCCGGTCACCCGCGTCGGTAATGTCAACAACCCGTTCCTCGACCCGATCCGCGCCAACACCTTCGACGTCGCGGTCGAATGGTATTTCCGCCCCGGCTCGCTGCTCTCGGCCGCCTTCTTCTACAAGGATATCAAGAGCTTCATCCAGAATGTGAACAGCCAGATTCCGTTCAACCAGCTCGGCCTTCCCAACGCCCTGCTGGAAAACAGCAACACCTTGCCGGATGAGCTGTTCACCGTGTCGCAGCCGTTCAACACGCCGGGCGGCAAGCTCAAGGGCATCGAGCTCAATGCCCAGATCCCCTTCACCTTCCTCGACGGCTTCTTCAGCAATTTCGGCGTGCTGGCCAACTACACCCATGTCACGTCGAAGATCGACTATATCCTCGCCAGCGTGAACGGCGTGCCGACCGTGACGACCACGGCGGACCTGGTCGGCCTGTCGCCCAACACCGCGTCGGGCACGCTCTATTATGAGGATGACAAATTCTCGATCCGCACCACCGGCAACTTCCGCGACAAGTTCATCCGCGGCATTCCGGCCTCGCCGGGCAGCGACCTTCAGGGCAATGCCAAGACCTTCTACATGGATGCGTCGGCCAGCTATAATGTCACCGATCGCTTGAAGATCATCGTCGAGGCGCAGAACCTGACCGACGAGCAGAACCGCCTCTATATCGACAGCCAGCGTCAGGACACGCTGTTCGAAACCCGCATCGGTCGCACCTTCACCTTCGGCGTGACCTACCGGATGTAATTTCCCAGTCCTCCCCAACCTCAAAAGGCGCGGTTACCATTGGTGACCGCGCCTATTTTCTTGTTTGGGAGGTCAGGAAACTCAGCGCTGGCCGCTGAAGCCCACCGCGGCGCTGATCTGTTCGGCCGACTTCATCACCTGCTCGGCCAGCGCCGGGCGGACATCGTCGGTCAGATAATGGGCCGCGCTCGCGATCGAGATGGCGACGCAGATCTGCCCCTTGGCATCGCGCACCGGCACCGCGATCGACCGCACGCCATCGCCCAGTTCGCTGTCGTGCAGCACCTCGCCGCGCGCCTTGTGGATGCGCATTTCTGCAATATAGGCGTCGATCTGCTTGCGGCTGGCCTCGCCGCCCTTGGCCTCGACATAGAGCCGTTCCCAGGTCGCTTCATCCTCGTCCAGCAGCAGCGCCTTGCCCAGGCCGGTCTCGGCGACCGGACGACGATCGCCCGGCGCGGTCGCGACGCGCAGCCGCTGGTTGCCGGTCACCCGGTCCAGATGGCGCGACCAGTCGCCCTCGCGCTTGCCCACGAACACGCAGAAGCCGGTCTTTTCCGACAGTAATTCCATGAACGGGCGGGCGACGCGGACATAGTCGATCTGCTCGGTGGCCAGCACGCCCAGCTGCAACAGCTTGGGGCCGAGCGCGAAGCCGTTGCGCGTCACCGCCAGATAGTCGCGCGATTTCAGCGCCTGCACCAGCCGGTGCGCGGTGGTCTTGCTCATGCCCAGCTTGCGGGCCAGATCGGCGGCACGGATCGGCCCGTCGATCACCTCGTCCATGATATCGAGCGCGCGCATCAGCGTCTGCGTGCCCTTAACGCCCTGTTCCTGCTTCTCTTCGCCATCTTGCATATGTTTTTTCGCTTCCTGTTTTCGTCCCATATATAGGGTCGTCCCACATATCGGAAACGAATTTCGCAAAGACGGAACGAAGATCGCGGCTGGCCCAAAAACATAAGGGCCCGCCGATCGAAATCGGCGGGCCCATAGCCGTCAGTCGCGACCCGACGGGGATCAATATTGGACGGTAACGGTCACTGCGCGGCGGTTCTGCGCCCAGCTTGCCTCGTCCGAACCCAGAGCCGCCGGCCGTTCCTTGCCATAGCTCACGGTGTTGATGCGGCTGGGCGAAATGCCCAGCGATGCGAGATAATTTTTGGCCGCATTGGCGCGACGGTCGCCCAGCGCGATATTGTAATCGCGGGTGCCGCGTTCGTCGGCATGGCCTTCGATGGTGATGCGGACATTGGGGTTCTGCTGCAGCCAGGCGGCCTGGCTCTGCAGCGTCGCCTGATCCTCGGCATCGACATCATATTGGTCGAGGCCAAAGAAGATGCGGTCGGACGACACCGACGCGACGAAATCTTCCTGGCTGCCCTTGACCGGGCCGGTCTGGCCAACCGGACCGCCCGGCTGGGTCGTGTCGCTGCCGCCCGGTGCCGGCGGCAGTTCGGCCGGCGGCTTCTTCGAGCAGGCGGCGAGGGCCAGGACGGCGGTTGCCATGAGCAGGGGCCGGGTGATCTTCATCGGGGTCTCCTAAGGATATCGCCAAGCTGCCACCCGGACGGGCAACAGCATGGTTGGTAAAAATCGTTACGCTGTCAAGACGATAGGGTTCCCTATCGCGTCGAAAAGCTGTGGAAAACTTATGGCAGCAACGGACCCCAGGCCGGGTCGGAGCCGCTGAGCGGCGTCGGAATGCGCCGTTCGTTCACGCCGGTCAGGTCGACCTGCCACACCTGGCTGCTGCCCTGGCGGCCCGGCGTGGTGCGGAAGAATTGCAGCACGCGGCCATTGGGCGACCAGGTCGGCTGCTCGTCCTGCCAGCCATTGGTCAGGATGCGCTCATTGTCGCCGCTCGGCGTCATCACCGCGATCTTGAAATCGCCCGACAGCTTGGTGAAGGCAATGAGGTCGCCGCGCGGGCTCCATTCGGGCGTCGCATAGCGGCCGCCACCATGGCTGATGCGGCGCTGGTTCGACCCGTCGGCATTCATCACATAGATTTGCTGTCCGCCCGACCGGTCGCTTTCGAACACGATCTGGCGGCCATCGGGCGAATAGGAACCGCCGACATCGATGCCCGGCGAATTGGTCAGCCGCACCGGCGCGCCGCCCTGGGCGGACACGCGATAGATATCGGTATTGCCCGACACCGCCATCGAGAACAGGATGTTGCGGCCATCGGGCGACCAGCGCGGCGCGAAGGTCGTATTGTTGCTTTCGGTCACCAGCCGCTGCTGCCCGGTGCCGATGTCATAGACATAGATCCGCACCCGGCTGCCCAGATAGCTC
The DNA here is from genome assembly GCF_003950715.1 of Sphingomonas sp. S-NIH.Pt3_0716. Lineage (NCBI taxonomy): Bacteria > Pseudomonadati > Pseudomonadota > Alphaproteobacteria > Sphingomonadales > Sphingomonadaceae > Sphingomonas > Sphingomonas sp. S-NIH.Pt3_0716. Next base: position 114,663 of record NZ_QLJK01000017.1, read on the forward strand.
ACATAGACGATCGACTTGTAATCGGGCGAGAAGCGCGGGGTCAGGGCGATCGACTGGCCATTGGTGATAAAGCGGTGGTTGGCGCCATCGGAATCCATGATGGCGAGGCGCTTGACGCGGTTATCCTTCGGGCCGCTCTCGGCGATATAGGCGATGCGGCTGTCGAAGAAGGGGCTCTCGCCCGACAGGCGGGCATAGATGGCGTCGGCGCATTTATGCGCGGCGCGGCGCCAGTCGCGCGGGGCGACGACATAGCCCTGGCGCGTCAGTTCCTGCTTCAGCGCCACGTCATAAAGGTAACAGCCCACGGTAATGTCCGCCTCGCCGCCGGTGGTGCGGACAAAGCCCTGCACCAGCGCCTGATAGGCACCCCATTTGTCATAGACCGGGTTGGTCACTTCCGGGAAAGCGAGCGCGGGCATGCCGGCCGGGCCGGACGGATCGAACAGGCCCGATCCTTTAAGGTCGGTGGCGATCACTTCGGCGATCTTGCGGCCCAGTTCATTGGCGGTGCCGGCCGGGGTCGCCACATCCTGCTGCGCCGGCAGGGCGGGCACCGCGATCTTGAGGTTGCTGTCGATATCGCCGGTCACGTCGACCGACAGCTGCGCCAGCGCGGGCATGGCGGTGAAGGCGAGCAGGGCGGCGGTCGCCGCGGCCAGGCGGCGGAGCAGGGTCGTCGTCATCGGGTCAGCCTCGCGTCAAAGCGGAGTGGCCGCAGCCATTTCCATTGTTCATAATATTCGGGTGGCAAATTGCGGAAGGGCGATGCCAGTTTGACCGCCTGGATCGCGCGTTCCGCATGCAGCTTGGCCTGGGGCCGGTTGCTGGCGGTGACGCCCAGCTGGTCGATCACTTCGGGCGTGCCGATCACCGCGCCATTCTTGTCCAGCCGCACTTCCAGCAGGGTCACCAGCTGATCGGCATCCGCGCCTGACGGCGGGCGCCAGTTGGGCTTGAGCTGCCGGCGGATCTCGGCGTCCAGCGCGGCCTTCTGCTGCGGCCCCATGGCGGCGGCCTGCGGCGCGGCGGCCGGCTTGCGCGGCGCGTCGGCGCTGGTGTCGATGCCTTTGAGGAAATCATTGCCCAGCAGCGATCCCTTGGGCTTGGCCGCGGCCTTGCCCGATCCCGATGCGGCGGCCGGCTTGGCGGCCTTGGGCGCGGGCTTGGCGCTCGCCTTGGCGGGCGCCGCCGCTGCTGCCTTGGGCTTCTCCGGCGCCGGCTTCGCCCTGGGCTTTTCCGCCGGCTTTTCGGGCGCCGGCTTGGGCTTGGGCTTGGGCGCCGCCTTGGGCGTTTCCTTCTTCGGCGGTGTTGGTTTCGGCTTGGGCGGCGCGGGCTTCGCGACTTCCTTGGGCGGGACCGGCTTTGGTTTGGGCGGCGCCGGGGTCGGCTCGGGCACGGGGGCCGGCTCGGGCTGGGCAGCGGGCGCAGCGTCCTCGGTCGGGCCCTTCTCAGGCGCGACGCTGGGCGGTGGCGGCTCGGTCGAGATGCGCGGCGCGGTCGATTGCAGCGCCACCTCGTCCACCAGGCTGACATCCATCGGCGGGCTGTTCAGCTTCAGCGGATTGGGCGTCGCCAGGAACCCGGCCGACAGCAGGCCGAACAGCAGGACATGTCCTGCCGTCGCAACGCCAAGGCCGATTTTTTCCGCGCGTTCCATCGGTTTGACCTATGGCCCCTATTCTGAACCTGCGCTGACATCGTCGGCGCCGTCCTGCCCGCCGGTGCTGACCAGCGCCACCTTGTTGAGGCCGGCCCGGTTGAGCTCGCCCATCACCCGCATCACCCGGCCATAATCCAGCGCCGTGTCCGCCCGCAGGAAGATCTGCGGCGCGTCGGGCTTGCCGGCATTGGCCGACACGATCTCGGCCAGCCGGTCGGGCAGGTCGGCGTCGCTGACCACATCCTCGTCGACATAGATGGCGCCGTCGCGATCGATCGACACCACGGTCGGCTTGGCATCCTGGTCCAGCCCCTTGGCGCGCGTCTCGGGCAGGTTCACCGGCACGCCGGTCACCAGCAACGGCGCGGTCACCATGAAGATGATCAGCAGCACCAGCATGACGTCGACCAGCGGCGTCACGTTGATATCCGCCATCGGCGCGCGATTGCGCCCGCGCCGACCGGATGGAGGGCCAGACATCGCCATCAGCGCTGGGCCTCAAGCTCGCGGCTCAGCGTCGCGTAGAAGCCATCGGCAAAGCGGTTTAGGCGCGATTCCATCCGGTTGATGCCATGGCTGAACCGGTTGTAGGCGATCACCGCCGGGATGGCGGCGAACAGGCCGATCGCGGTCGCGAACAAGGCCTCGGCAATGCCCGGCGCCACGACGGCGAGCGAGCTGTTCTGCGCCGCGGCGATTGAGGTGAAGGCGCGCATGATGCCCCAGACGGTGCCGAACAGGCCGACGAAGGGGGCAACCGAACCGACCGTCGCCAGGATGTTCAGCCGGTCCGACAGCCGGTCGACCTCGGCCGCGATCGTGCTCGACATGCTGGTCGCCAGCCGGTCGCGCGTGCCGTCGCGGTCGATCACCTTCTGCGCGGTGGAGCGGCGCCATTCGGTGACGCCGGCGGCCATCACCTTGGCGGCCGGGAATTCGGCCTTGCCGCGGGCTTCATAGAAGCGGTCGATATCGTCCGCCTTCCAGAAATCCGCCTCGAACGCGCGGCTCTGCTTGCTCGCCTTGCGCAGGGTGAAGCTGAAGCCGATGATGATCGCCCAGGTCCAGATGCTGGCCAGCAACAGGCCCAGCATCACCCCCTTCACGACGATGTCGGCCTGCAGGAACAGGGCGAGCGGCGAAATGGTGGCGGCGTCGGCTGCGGCGCCAACGGCGGCGCCGACGTCAGGCATGGACAGGTTCATGGGTGGATGTCTTCCCCTCGCATCAAACGGCTGAAAATCTCGATCCAGGGGCGCGGCTGGCGCTGCGGTCGTCCCTGGGGTGTCAGATAGGCGACGGTGATGACGCCGTCGGTCAATATGTCCTCGCCGCGCATGACTCTTTGCTGAATGACGCAGCTGGCGGCCCGCACCTCCATCACCTGGCTGACGACCATCAGGTCATCGTCCAGCCGGGCGGGGCGGCGATAGGCGAGTTTCAGGTCGGTGACGGCATAGACGCCTTCGCCGCCTTCATGATTGGCGCGCTGGTCGATGCCGGCGATGCGCAGCATGTCGGACCGGGCGCGCTCCATATAGCGCAGATAATTGGCGTGATAGACCAGCCCCGACAGGTCCGTATCCTCGAAATAGATGCGCAGCGGGAAATGATGCACGGCGGCGATGAACCGTCCGGATGCGGGCGCTGGCAGGGGATCGGCAAGGGGCATGGGCGGCTATTAAGCATGGCGTGCGGTTCGCGCAAAGGCGGAAAATCGCGCGGGCGAACCATCCATCCGTCGCGATGGCCCGTTCGCCGCCCGCGAAGGGGCTTGGCGCGCGGCCTTACTTGTCGGTAGGGGTGACTGGAACGAACATTTGGTGAGGAGAATGGGACATGACCGACATAAAGACCGTGGGCGTGATCGGCGCCGGCCAGATGGGGGCGGGCATTGCCCAGGTCGCCGCCCAGGCAGGCTATGACGTGATCCTGTCCGACATCGACCTGCCCCGCGCCGAAAATGGCAAGGCCGGCATCGCCAAGCTGCTGGCTCGCGCGGTCGAGAAGGAAAAGATCGGCCAGGCCGACGCCGATGCCGCCCTTGCCCGCATCACCCCGGTTGGCGAGATCGCGCCGCTCGCCGGCGCCCAGCTGGTGATCGAGGCCGCGACCGAGCGGGAAGAGGTCAAGCGCACCATCTTCACCAATGTCGGCAAGATACTGGCGCCCGACGCCATCCTCGCCACCAACACCTCGTCGATCCCGATCACCCGCCTCGCCCAGGCCGCGCCTGATGCCAGCCGCTTCGTCGGCGTCCATTTCTTCAATCCGGTGCCGGTGATGGTGCTGGTCGAGGTCATTCGCGGCCTTGCCACGTCGCCCGAGACGGTCGCCGCGGTCGAGGGTTTCGCCGCGAAGATCGGCAAGACCACGGTCCATGCCTTCGACGCACCGGGCTTCGTGGTGAACCGCATCCTGCTGCCGATGCTGAACGAGGCGGTGTTCGTGCTGGGTGAGGGGTCCGGCAGCGTAACCGACCTCGCTGAGGGATTCACGGCTGTCATCAACCACCCGCAGG
>NZ_QLJK01000147.1:0-507 GCF_003950715.1 Sphingomonas sp. S-NIH.Pt3_0716
TCTGCACTTCGCATGAAACTGACTTCCCGAATTCTTGGTGCCCTGCAACTGCAGGCGAACTGGAAAAGCCGGGCTTGACCTTAACATGATGTCAAGGTCGATAGAAGGGTCGACTCAAAGCGAGGAGACGCTCTCGACCATGGAGAATGGCATGGAAACCCTGGATGCCAATATGCTGCTGTTCTCGGTCAAGGGCATGACGTGCGGGTCCTGCGCGGCGCATATCGAACGCGCTGTCCGTGAAGTCCCGGGAGTGGTGGATGTGAGTGTCGACCGCCCGACGAACCAGGTCCGCATCAAGACGAGCTCCGACACCGGCCAAGCCGATATATTTGTCCGCGCCATCGCGCTTGCCGGCTATGTCGCGAAGCGGGTCGCCCCCTGACGATCATGGCGCTCCGACTGCTCTTGTCGCTGCTTGCCGCGTTCGCGCTGTTCCTGTCACCGCTTGCGGGGACAGGCGGCGCGAATGCGGCGACGCCGCACCTGACTTTCGGAAGCATCGAA